>CAYWUR010000019.1:0-12706 GCA_964460745.1 uncultured Desulfobulbia bacterium
GTTTTGGGGGGTTGTGCTGGCGAAGACGACGTCATAGATCTCGCCACTCTTTAGTACGTCGGCGTTGTCGGGTACATCCATCAAATTATCAAGGTGGAGGACGGTTTCTATCCGGTACTGATCAGCGCGACTCCAAAGATCAGACTACTTGAGTACACGGCGCGGACGCCTTATCTGAAGGCCCGCATAGAGCTGATAGAAATGAAGGCCGAAAGCGACCAGGAGATCGAGGCCCTGATTTTAAATATCCGCCGGCAGTTTAAAAAACTCGCTAAGCTTGCCCAATTGCCGCCGGAAGTGCCCCTGACCATCATGGCGCTCGAGGATCCCTTCCATGTCGGCTACCTGGTCACTTCACAACTGAATTTATCGATTGAACAAGAACAAGAAATTCTGGAAATAGAAGACCTGAAAACCGTTCTGCGCCGCACGACCACCGATCTGAACAAACGACTGGAAACGGTCGAAATGAGCCAATCCATTCAAAAGGCCGTCAAGGATGACATGGACGAGAAGCAGCGCGAATTTTTTCTGCGCCAGCAACTCAAGGCCATCCGTAAGGAATTGGGCGAAGACGAAGACACGAATGTAGAACTGGAGGAGCTGAAAAAAAAGCTGAGCGAGACCGCCATGGACGCCGAAACTCGCAAGGTCGCGGAAAAAGAGTTAAACCGGCTGGCCAAAATCCATCCCTCATCGCCGGAACATACCGTCTCACGCAATTATCTGGAGTGGATTATGGATCTGCCGTGGCAGGTATCCACTACGGATTCGCTGGACCTTGAAAAGGCGCAGAAAAATCTGGATGAAGATCATTACGGTCTTGAAAAAATCAAAAAACGCATCATTGAATTCCTCGCCATTCGCAAACTCAAGCAGGATATGCACGGCCCGATCCTCTGCTTTGTCGGCCCGCCGGGCGTGGGCAAGACCTCGCTCGGCCAATCCATTGCCCGCACCATGGGCAGAAAATTTGTCAGGATCTCTCTGGGCGGCGTCCGGGACGAGGCCGAAATCCGCGGCCATCGCCGCACCTATATCGGCGCCCTGCCCGGCCGCATTATTCAGAACCTGCGAAAAGCCGGCTCCAACAACCCTCTTTTCATGCTGGATGAAATCGACAAACTCGGTATGGACTTTCGGGGCGATCCTTCCTCCGCCCTGCTTGAAGTTTTAGACCCGGAACAAAACTCTACCTTTCAAGACCATTATCTGGAGATATCTTTCGATCTATCCAAAGTCATGTTCATAACCACGGCCAACATCCTGGATAATATTCCCGGCCCCTTACAGGACCGCATGGAGGTTGTCGAACTGCCCGGCTATACCGAAGACGAAAAATTGATGATTGCCAAAAATCATCTGCTTGCCAAACAACTCGAGGCCCACGGCCTGACGACCGACGACCTGGAAATCGAGGACAATGCCTTGCGGCGGATTATCCGTTCGTACACCAGGGAAGCCGGTGTCCGCAATCTGGAAAGGGAGCTGGCGGCAATCTGCCGGGGCACGGCAAAAGAAATAGTTACCGGCTTCACCGGCCATACCGTGGTAGAGGACGAAGACCTACAGCGTTTTTTAGGCCCGATCCGCTTTTTCCCTGAAACCAAGACGCGGACCTGGGGGCCGGGTCTGGCCACCGGCCTGGCCTGGACGCCGGTGGGCGGCGAGCTGCTTTTTATTGAATCCGCCAGGATGACCGGCAAAGGCACCCTGACCTTAACCGGCAATCTGGGCGAGGTCATGAAGGAGTCGGCAACCGCCGCGTTGACCTACATCCGGTCGCATGCGCGGGAATTGAATATTGACGACGGCATGTTTGCCGCTACCGATCTTCATATCCATGTGCCGGAAGGGGCCATCCCCAAGGACGGCCCTTCGGCCGGCATCGCCATGGTGGTTTCCCTGGCCTCCCTTTTAACCGGCCAGCCCGTCCGGAAAGACATGGCCATGACCGGCGAAATTACCTTGCGCGGTGATGTCCTGCCGGTCGGCGGCATCAAGGAAAAGGTACTCGCCGCTATCCGGGCCGACATCAAGGATATTCTTCTCCCCTATCTTAACGAGAAAGACGTCATCGAGATTCCGCCCAACGTCAAGGAAGGCGTCTCGTTCCATTATGTGCATGATATTCATGAGGCCTTTGCGGCGGCCATGCCAGCGCAAGAGTAACCGCTTTATCTCGAATCACAGGCTGACCAGCGGCGGGCCGGAGGGAACATCCTGTTCTGTTTTTCTAACTTGTAGGATTACAGCTATTTCGTACAATTGACAAAGAAAGAATCGTTAAAAAATTAGGCACGATTAGCAAGAACGCCCAACAGAAAGCTCTCAGTGTTCTTCAAGAAGTGTTTGCGCCATAAAAAGAAGGAACGTTCCCTTCGGTCCTGATTCGTCAGCCAAAACAAAAACAGGCATTCAGTTCTAAAATGAACTGAATGCCTGTTTTTGTAAATGGTGCCGAAGGGGGGACTCGAACCCCCACGAGCGTTGGCCCACTACCCCCTCAAGATAGCGTGTCTACCAGTTCCACCACTTCGGCAAGCCTTTAATGTGTCAATCACTTTGCCGGGGCCGTTGTTGCCGGGGTCTTATCGCTCTGCCCCGCGCCCTCTTGCGGAAACTGTGCGGTCGGGGCGCCCTCTTTCGCCGCCGGGACGGCGGCCGGCAGGGGTACGGTTATCGGGGCTGATTCAACGGGCCTCTCGATTGGGGGAGGCGCCACGGGCGCCGCATCTTTCACCACCGACCCTGTCCCTTTATTGGCTGAAATATAGGCCAACGAAATCGAAGTCAACATGAAGATAACAGCGACGGCGGTGGTAACTTTATTCATGAGCGGCACCGGTCCCTCGGTACCGAGAAGTGTTTCACTGGAGCCGCCGAAGGTGGCCCCGATGTCCGCGCCTTTACCATGCTGCAACAAGACAATGGCAACCATGAACAAACAGACAAAAATGTGAATACTGGTAAGAATAATGGTCATTTAAGTTATATCCATTACGGCGCCTCGGTAATATCGCGCCTTTTTTTTCACCCCTGGAAGGGCTACTGAAAATGAATAATGCGCTCAAACAATTCAGCTTTGAGCGAGGCGCCGCCAACCAGGACGCCGTCAATATCTTCCTCCCGCATGAGAACATCAATATTCTCAGCGTTAACCGAGCCACCATACAATATTCTTATCCGGGCGGCAATACTTTTCTCAAACAAGCCGGCCAAGAGACTGCGAACAAACGCATGAACAACCTGGGCCTGCGCCGCAGTGGCGGTTTTGCCCGTACCTATCGCCCAAACAGGCTCATAGGCAATAACCAGCCCTTCCGGATTGTTTTTTATGGCCACGTTGGCGAGTGCGGCCCGCAGCTGGGCCTCCAGAACAGGCAAGGTCCGGCCATTCTCTCTTTCCTCCAGGGTTTCACCAATGCAGCAGACCGGAATGAGGTCATGAGACATCGCCCCCAGAAGGCGTTTATTGATAATTTCGTCACTTTCCTTGAAAATATGCCGGCGTTCGGAGTGCCCGACAATCGCCATGCTACAGCCCACATCCTTGAGCATTACCGGCGAGATTTCTCCGGTAAAGGCGCCTTTTTCCTCCCAATGAATATTCTGCGCGGCCAGCCGCAGGGGAGAATCCATGATAACTCTTGCCACCGCCGGCAATGCCGTATAGGGCGGGGCCACCATAACCTCACGGTCCTTTAAGCCCGTGCATGCCCCGGCAACGGCGGCGGCCAACCGTTCGGCCTCGGCAATGGTGGTATGCATCTTCCAGTTTCCGGCAATTAACGGCTTCCGATCCATCGCTTCCTCCTGTTTATCCATAGTTTGTTACGAGTCCATCAAGTTTTGATGGCGCCATAAAAGAGGTACGGCAAACGAAACATTCACAGGACCTTCACCCCCGGCAACTCCTTACCTTCCAGCAGCATTAAAAAAGCGCCGCCTCCTGTAGACATATATGAAATATTGTCGGCAACCCCGGCCTTTTTAATGGCGGCATTACTGTCACCCCCCCCGGTTATACTGAGGGCGTGGGAGTTAGCCACCGCCTGCGCCATGGCCATTGTGCCGCGGGCAAAGGCATCCATTTCAAAGGCCCCCATGGGTCCATTCCAGACAATCGTCCTGGCGTCGGCCAAGGCCTCGATAAAAAGAGTAACGGTCGCCGGTCCGATATCCAGGGCCAACCATTTTGCCGGAATCTCCTGAACCGGCACCTGTTTGCTCACGGCCCGCGCATCGAAGGCGTCGGCCACCACACAATCCACCGGCAAATAAAGACTTACGCCCTGTTCGCCGGCCGCCGCCAGAAACTCCCTGGCCGTATCCAGCAGATCTTCTTCCACCTTTGAGTTGCCGACCGCCATTCCCATGCTCTTCAGAAAAGTATTGGCCATGGCGCCGCCGATCACCATTTTATCGACTTTATGCAGCATGTTACGCAAAGCGCCGAGCTTACTGGAAACCTTAGCACCGCCGACAATGGCGACTAAAGGCCGGACCGGCTCACTGATCGATTGATGGAAGTAATCCATTTCCTTCTGCAACAAAAAACCGGCACCGCATTGCGCAACAAACTTGGTAACGCCGACCACCGAGGCGTGCGCCCGGTGGGAGACAGCAAACGCGTCGTTAATATAAACATCAGCCAACTCAGCCAGCTGCTCGGCAAAACCGGGATCGTTTTTTTCCTCTTCCGCATGGAACCGCAGATTTTCGAGCAGCAGCACCTCGCCCGGCGCCAACCGGGCCACCATTTCCTTAACCTCCTCTCCGACACAGTCCGGCGCAAGTCGCACTTCTCTGCCGAGCAGACGAGAAAGGCCGGCCGCGGCGGGCGCCAGGCTGTATTCCTCCGCCGGCCGCCCTTTTGGACGCCCCATGTGGGAGCAGAGAATAAGACCGGCACCCTGCTCCAGGCCATAACGCAAGGTCGGCAATACTTTCCGAATGCGAATATCATCGGCAATGCGGCCCTGCGCATCCATAGGCACATTGAAGTCCACCCGGATCAACACCCTCTTGCCTCTGATTTCGAGATCCCTGATATTTTTCACGGGGCCGCCTCTTTAAAAAGATTTTCGCATGATCATTATAACCGCAACGCTTACACCATTTTTTCAGCGATTGAAACCGTCAGATCTCCCAGCATATTGGCATAGCTGCCAAGCTCGTTATCATACCAGCCATAAATGACCGCCTGAGTTACCGGCACGTCAATAACGGGGGATTGACCGACAATGCCGCTGCACTGCTTGATCTTATCCAGATTGACCCTGATGTTGGCCGTCCGGGTATGGGTTTCACTGCCTTCAATTACAGTGGCGGCGCCGGGGGTGCCGATAATATCGGAAGAAACATTCTGTTCTTCACTATAAACCAGATACGGGGTAGAGACCGCAAAATCACGGTACAGGGTGTTTATCAGATCCCGTTTGATCGGTTTTTCCGCGTCATCGTGTAAATTAAGCACTAAAATAATTAATGACCCGGTGGAGGTGGGAATTCGAACGGACTCGGCAATAAAACCGATATTTTTCATCTCCGGAATGACCAGACTGAGCGCCCGGGCGGCGCCGGTCGTGGTCAAAATAATATTATTCATGATGCTGCGATTTTTCCGCAAATCAGTGGCTCTGGTTTTGGGCAAACGATCGAGAACCTGCTGGCTGCCTGTGGCGGCATGCACCGTCACCATGGAGGCGCTCAAAAAATTTTCAGCGCTGAAATTATCCATCAAAGGCTTAATCATATAAGAAAGGCAAGTCGTCGTGCAGGAGGCCGCTGAAATTACATGATGCCGGGCGGCATCATAATCATGGTCATTAATGCCCATTACCGTGGTTACCGCGTCTTCGGGCATTTCCAGGCCTTTGGCCCTGATCTTGAACGGGGCGGAGAGAAGCACTTTTTCCGCACCGGCCTGCAAATGCCCGCGCAAGGCGCCCCCGGACGCCGTCACGTCCGCGGTTGGATCATTGAACACCCCGGTAGTATCAACCACGAATCGGACACCGTTTTCCCGCCATTTAATATTCTTCGGATTCCGAGATTCTCGCAGAATGGTAACCGGCAGGCCGTCAACCGTCATGCTGCCGGCGGCATCGTCAAGATTTTCGACGACTCGCGTACATTTATGCCCATGCAGATATGTGCCCAACCGGCCGTAAGTACTGTCTTTTTCAATAGCGGCCGCCAAATCCTCCAACCCGCAGCCCACCTCACGGCCGATATTAACCACAATACCGGAAAAATACTTTCGCGAGATATGATGCCAGAGCGACAATTTGCCGATCCGGCCAAGGCCGTTAATTCCCAGTTTCATCGTTATTTATCTCCTTTGTTAACTTAACAAGATTGATGTATCAGTCGAAAGCCGCCAAGGTTGATAGTTCACGAAAATTTCAATTATAAGCCATAATTCTCCCACCAATCAAGCAAAACTTTTGAACGATTTCCGTGGCCGCCCGATGGCCGCATAAAAATTACCTCCTTGCGCCGCCAAGGTCGTATTTTCCTTGACATACTGGTGATTTTCGACCAAAACTATAAGGTTGATACAAGGGAACCTCACAAACTTAATACCTTTAAGTAAGGAGAACGTATAATGACGAATTACCTCTTTACCTCTGAATCCGTTTCAGAGGGGCATCCTGATAAGGTCGCCGATCAGATATCCGATGCCGTCCTGGACGCCATTCTGGCCCAGGATACCACGGCCCGGGTCGCCTGCGAAACACTGGTCACCACCGGCATGGTCCTTATTGCCGGAGAGATTACCACCCTGGCCTGGATAGACATGCCCAAGGTCGTCCGGGAAACAGTAAAGGAAATCGGCTACAACTCTTCGGAAATGGGTTTTGATTACCAGTCCTGCGCCGTCTTGACCAGTATCGACAAACAGTCGGAAGACATCGCCGTGGGCGTTAATGAAGGCAGCGGCCTTGACCTGGACCAGGGGGCCGGCGACCAAGGTCTCATGTTTGGCTATGCCTCGTCTGAAACCAGGGTTCTCATGCCGATGCCCATAACCTATGCTCACCGCTTGATGAAACGGCAGGCCGAGGTACGCAAGAGCGGTCTTTTACCTTGGCTGCGGCCGGACGCCAAAAGCCAGGTCACCATAGAATATGAAAAACATAAGCCAAAACGGGTGGACGCCGTTGTTCTGTCCACCCAGCACTCGCCCCTGGTGGATTATGAAGACCTTAAAGAAGGGGTAATGGAGGAGATTATCAAAAAGGTCATTCCCGAAAAAATGGTAGACAAAAACACCAAATATTTCATCAACCCCACCGGCCGCTTCGTGATCGGCGGCCCGGTCGGCGACTGCGGGGTCACCGGCCGCAAGATCATAGTTGATACGTATGGCGGCATGGGTTCTCATGGCGGCGGCGCCTTTTCCGGCAAGGATCCTTCCAAGGTTGACCGCTCATCCAGCTATATGGGCCGCTATGTCGCCAAAAATGTGGTGGCGGCCGGTCTGGCCACGGAAATGGAAGTGCAGATCGCCTATGCCATCGGCATCTCCAAGCCGATATCCATCAATGTCAACACCTTCGGCACCGGTCGGATAAGTGACGAAAAAATCAGGAAACTCATTGTCGAACACTTTGACCTCAGGCCGAAAGCCATCATTCAACAGCTTGACCTGCTGCGGCCTATCTACAAAAAAACCGCGGCATACGGCCACTTCGGTCGCGAACGGGCGGATTTCTGCTGGGAAAAAACCGACAAGGCGGCAATACTTAAGGATGCCGCCGGGCTGAAATGAGGCGCCGGCGAACTTTACGAGCAGCTGTTCCGTCACAATTGCAGATCCCGTGGTTTGCCGCGAGGAATGCGTTCGCTGTTCAATCCAACCTTACAGGAGTATTTATAAATGTCAGATAATATTACACAAAAAAATGATTATAAAGTCGCTGATATAAATCTGGCGGAATGGGGCCGCAAGGAAATTAATATTGCCGAAACAGAGATGCCCGGCCTCATGGCTGTCCGCGCGGAATATGCCCGGCAGAAACCCCTGAAGGGGGCGCGGGTCGCCGGCTGCCTGCACATGACTATTCAAACGGCCGTACTCATGGAGACGCTGGTGGAGCTGGGCGCCGAGATCCGCTGGTCCTCATGCAATATCTTCTCAACCCAGGACCATGCGGCAGCCGCCATGGCCGCCGCCGGCATACCGACCTTTGCCTGGAAAGGCGAAAACGAGGAAGAATTCTGGTGGTGTATCGACCAAACCATTTTCGGACCCGACGACTGGCGACCCAATATGATCCTTGATGACGGCGGCGACCTCACCCAGGTGATGCACGAAAAATATCCGGACCTGATTAAAAAGGTCAGGGGTATAAGCGAGGAAACCACCACAGGCGTCCACCGTCTTCACGACATGGACCGCAAGGGCAAACTAATGGCGCCGGCCTTTAATGTTAATGATTCCGTAACCAAATCAAAATTTGATAATTTATACGGCTGTCGCGAATCCTTGATCGACGGCATCAAACGTGCCACCGATGTAATGATCGCCGGAAAAATCGCGGTCGTCTGCGGCTATGGCGATGTCGGCAAGGGCTGCGCCCAGGCATTAAGAGGCATGGGCGCCACTGTCTTGATAACGGAAATCGATCCGATCTGCGCCCTGCAGGCCGCCATGGAAGGCTACCGGGTCGTCACCATGGCGGAGGCCGCGCCGGCAGGCAACATTTTTGTTACCGCCACCGGCAATCTCAAGGTAATCACCCGCGCCCATATGGAACAGATGCAGGACCAGACGATTATCTGTAATATCGGCCACTTTGACAGCGAAATTGATATAGCCGCCATCCGAGATCTTCCCTGGGAAAATATTAAACCGCAAGTCGATCATGTGATCTTCCCGGACAACACACGGCGCATTATTCTGGCCGAGGGCAGGCTGGTTAATCTCGGCTGCGCCACCGGCCATCCCAGTTTTGTCATGAGCAACTCCTTTACCAACCAGATGATGGCCCAGATCGAACTTTGGCAAAATCCCGGCAAATACGAAAACAAGGTTTATTTTCTGCCAAAATATCTGGATGAAAAAGTCGCCAGGCTGCATCTTAAAAAAATCGACGCCCATCTTTCCACCCTCAGTCAAGAGCAAGCCGATTATATCGGGGTTAAGCAGGAAGGGCCATATAAACCCGAATACTACCGCTACTAGCAAAAAGAGTCGCCGGCACCGCATCTTTGAACGATCGTTCCTGCCCGCATAGAGGGGCTATAGCGGGTAGGGACGCTTGTCCAAATCTACGGCACCGGCGACTCTTTTTGCGCTGATGCTTGGCCGGAGCTGGCTTTCTTGACGCTGCGGGCAGGGACGCTTGTCCAAATCTACGGCACCGGCGACTCTTTTTGCGCTGATGCTTGGCCGGGGCTGGCTTTCTTGACGCTGCGGGCAGGGACGCTTGGCCAAATAACTCTTTTTGCGGTGCTGCTTGGCTGGGGGCGGCTTCTTGAATAACTGCTATGAATTGTAAATATCTTTTTTCTTCGGCCGCGGGTGATATAGCCCTTGACTCCGAAACGTTGCGCCAGCCTTTTCTGCTCTCGCCGGCAAAACGGCACGCCTCTCTGACCCTGGCCGACTATTTTGCCGCCATAAATAACTTTATCTGGCAAGACAACGGCAAACTCCTCGCAGCCTTGCTCTCTGACCAGCTTAATCAGCAAATCACGCCTGCGGATATTAACGAAATAGTTATCAGAAGTGAAAAGCACGGCGCCTTGTATCATATCGCCAGTGTCGAAATTCTGCCGCACCAGGCCCGGCCCTGCACATTTGCCGTGACCTCGGCGGTTACGGACAGGGGTCGCCGCTGCCTGGTGAATGAATACGAAATTTTACACTCACTGCATAAGGCCTTCGGGCTGCCCTATCTGCCGCGGGTTTATCGGCTGGGCCGCCAGGTATATCCTGCCGCAACCGCTACTGAGACTTTTACCATGGTGCTGGGCGAATGGTTCACCGACTATCACGAATGGCATCTTGCCCTTGATGCAAAAGGACAAAAGAGAATACGCCTCTGGGATTTGCAAAGGGGAAACAGATTCCTTGCCAACGAGGTGGGCCTCGAGCTTTGCCGCCAGGCCGCCAAAATACTTACACTTTATTATGACCCGCAAAACTTCCGCCAAATCTGGCCGTGGCACCATGCGGCCGGAGATTTTGTGGTAAAAGAAGAAAGGGGGCGAATCGATGTCAAGCTGATTACCGCCCGGAATTATGTGCCGCTCCTCGCCTTGCAACAAAAAGATCAAGCCGGCCGAACGACTGCGGTTCTCGCGTTCTTCCTGAGTTTAACACTCAATATGCGGCTGGATCGAATGGATGGCGTAGCAGAAGTAGTCTGGCTTGACGAATTTGCACTGGCCGGCGCCGTCAAAGGTTTTTTCGAAGCTTTGCAAAATAAAGCCGGGGGGCAAAATGATCCCGGCCGTCCGGCTGACCTGCTGGCTCTATTGCAAACCTTTACCTCCGAGGAATATCAACAATTATATGCACAGCTGCTGACCTGTATCAGCTCCGACGGTGAACAGGAGGCGGCAATCATTCAACGCCGGCTGCCGCGTCATACCGAACAGCTTTGCCGCGTCATACAGGCTTTCAGGTTATAGAAAGATCTCCCGACAGTACTTCATGCACCACGCCGGCGTTGTCCCGTATCTGGTAACCGCCGGCGTCATTCAGGCCGAGAGCCACACCGCGGATTACCTCGCCATGCGGGGGGGTCAACCAGGAAAGAACGGCCCCCTGCACGGTGTCTCTGGCCCGCCATTCGTTAAAAATCTCAGAAAATTCACCCGCTTCCATCCGCGGCACGATATTATCTATCTGCAACACAATGGCGGACAGCAGCTTCTCTTTATCAAATACCCGACCGGTATGCAAAAAAAGCGATGTCGACCGCGCCTGTAAAGGCGGGGGGAAATCTGTTTTCGGCGTCGTAATATTGAGGCCAACGCCCAAAACAACGAAACTGGCTCCGGCAGTCACAGGGCCGGTTTCCGTCAAAATACCGCCAAATTTTTTACCGCCTAACAATA
The DNA here is from genome assembly GCA_964460745.1 of uncultured Desulfobulbia bacterium. Lineage (GTDB taxonomy): Bacteria > Desulfobacterota > Desulfobulbia > Desulfobulbales > BM004 > CAYWUR01. Next base: position 11,080 of record CAYWUR010000019.1, read on the forward strand.
AGTCGTTCGGCCATTTAAGTTTCGGGGCCAGCCCGCATTCCTTCTCAATCGCCTTGCAAATCGCGACCCCGGCGGCCAGAGGAATTTTGACCAGATCCTGCCAGGCCATTGACGGTCGCAGTATCATGGAAAAGTAGAGACCCGTACCCGGCGGCGACAGCCACCCTCTTCCCAACCGCCCGCGCCCTTTGGTCTGGGTTTCCGCAACCACGACGCTGCCGGCCGGCTCTCCCTGGCCGGCCATAAGCAACGCCACACTATTGGTTGACGCGGTACTCGCCAACCGTCTGACAACTCGTTTGTCCAAAATCGTCACCAAAAATTTTTAGGCTTTTTGACATTGCGCAATGTGATTGCACATTTAAAGGGCAAAAAAAATGCAGGGGCTTACGCCCCTGCATTTTTAACGATAATGGAATCTACTCTGCGGAAAAATTAAACGCCTCTGCTGTCCTCATCTTTGGCGCGCTCCGGCAGAGAATACATGGTACTGCTGCCACTGGACCAGAATCTTAACTTACTTTCCTTAACGAGTTCGTTGGCGGCATTTTTGATACCCCTGGGTTTTACATCGGCATCATCTTTAAACCATTTGTGCATATCCTTAAGATACAATGCCGGCTTGGGGGCTTTTGCCATACGCTCAAGTATTACAGCTTTCAGTTCTTCCTTATCTAAAGCCATTGCAATTCACTCCTTGCTTCGTAAAATTTTATTTTATATGGCTTGTGAACTTGAACTGGGTGGTTGTCCGCCAGGTATTATAGGCCAAACGGTAATCATCGATGCTCTTCTCGGTAAACGGAAGGTTGCATTTCTCGAAGAACTTCTCCCAGCCTATTCTCTCGGCCCATTCACCAACTCTTTCGTACTTCTTGGCATCCTTGGCATAGACTTCGATGATATTCTTTACCGCATTGACAACTTCAGGCCAACGGGGCGGGGTGTTAGGCAGAAAAGGAATAACCATCTTAGAGAATTTCGGCGCCGATCTGGAGTTGGAAATCTTACCACCTACCAGGATGGCGATGCCGTCGCCCTCCGGGTCAGCCAGCGGCATGGCGGGACACATGGTATAGCAGTTGCCGCAGAACATGCAGCGGTCGAAATTTACCTTGACACTCTTTACCTCTTCCCCGGCGCTGTTTGTTCCCTTGGCCGGTTTAACCGCGCCCAGGGGGCAGGCGGCAATGGCCAGCGGCAATTCACAGACAGCGGAAATCGTATCATGATCGATCATCGGCGGTTTGCGGTGTACACCGAGAATTGCTATATCAGAGCAATGCACGGCGCCGCACATATTAAGACAGCAGGCCAGGGCAACGCGCACCTGAGCCGGCAACGTCATGCTGGTGAAATAATCAAATAGCTCATCCATTACCGCCTTTACCACGCCGGAGGCATCGGTGGCCGGGGTATGGCAATGGACCCAACCCTGGGTATGGACGATATTCGTCACACCGGCGCCTGTACCGCCGACCGGCATCATGCCGTTCTTCGCGCAGGCATCTAACAGGGGTTGAACTTTTGCTTCGCTGTCCACCATTAATTCAACATTATTACGCGTGGTAAAGCGCAGGTAGCCTTCACAATGCTCATCAGCTATATTACAGAAATCCCTGATCAA
>CAYWUR010000020.1:0-10606 GCA_964460745.1 uncultured Desulfobulbia bacterium
GTTGATCATCAAAAGTGATAAGGATATCGTCCACAATAAAGGGCATGGGTTCGCTGGTCTCAAGGCGCCATTGCAGGGTGGCCAGACGCAGGGCAAGGAAGAGTTGATCGCGGGTTCCTGAACTCATTGCATCGACGGTCAACCGGGAATCATCCGGTCGCACCCCGACAAGGGCGGGATTGCCGTTATCATCCACATCTGTCCGCAGTCCGGCAAAGGCGCCAAGGGTCAGCTTGGCAAAGAACCGGGCGGCGATCCGCAACACCGGATCCTGATGTTCCTCTCGGTATCGTTCAATCTCGTCCTTCAACACCCTGGCTGCCAGCTTAATCCGGATATATTGGTCAACAAGGCGTCGTATACCGGCCCCAAGCCGTTCTCTTTTCTCCGCTGCCTCTGCCGCCTGGGCGCTGCCGTCCATAAGCCGCAGTTCTCTATTCACTTCACCAATGATTTTTGAAAAATCCTTTATCCTGGGATAGAGTTCTTCTTCGGCCTGCCGTTTAAGGGCGGCGATCCGGCCCGGCAGCTCATCCACATTAACTTCTTCGGCCTGCCGCCTGATCTCCGCCGCCGGGACGCCTTCACGCACCTTTGCCAGGGAGGATTCCGCCTCGGAAATTTTTTCCTGCAGCCGTTGATACTCGCCTGATTTCCCGAGGGCCGCGGCAAGGTCCGCGGCCTTGTCGCACTTCGCTATGCTGAGCAGCTCCGCCATTCGTCCATTCAGGCTTTGCAAAGTCTTTTCGGCGTGTTCTATTTCTGCGAGTAAGGCCTCTGCTTCCTCATGATTCTTTTTCAGCAGCTCATTGTCCCGCCGGGCTTTGCCAAGCAGAGTATGCAGCCGCAGCGCGGCCTGATCCGGGGACATATCCTGCAAATCAGGGACGGCCAACTCTGACAAGGTCTGCACATCATCACTGAATTTAGCAACATCACGATCAATGCCGGCAATGCGGCTTTGAAATTCCTTTGCCTTTTCAAGTTTGTCAAGACAGGCGCCGATGGTTTCAAGAAGATCAACCGCCTCACTGGGTAAAACCTGCTTCGTAAGTTCCAGGCCGGCCAGAGCCTTATCCCACATCTTCCGCCAATCGGCCCTGGCGGTTGCCGCGACTTCTCGCGCTTTTTCGGCCTTGTCCAGGGCTTTTTCGGCCTGCGCCTGTTTATCCTTAAGTTTTTCCAGCTCCGCCTTATGCCGGGCGATATCCTCCAAAACCGATTCAGCAAAGAGCAGAACCGGCGTCAGTTCCCTGCCGGAGAACGCCTCCTTTTCTCCCAAGGCCCTCAACTCCTCTACAATGACCTCGCGGTACTGCCGTCGCGCCTTGTCCTTCTCCGCAACCTCGCCTTCCTTATTGAAAATTTCCGTCACCTTAAAGCGCAGCGTGTCAATATCCGTCAGCCAGGCAAGCATTTCCTTGGGAGAAAGCGGCTTAATTTGTGCGGGTTTCCATAAATTAAGCCATTTGTCCGCAAGGTTTTCTGCACGATTGGTTTCTTGCCGCTCCTGTCGGCTGATTTCCCGGATTGTTTCCTCAAGGCTTTCAATTCCGGCCCTTAGCGATGCGGCCTTCGCAACCCGCTCCGCCTCCCGCCGCAGCCGGTCGGCGACATGATCCGCCTGTTCAACATGCTTTTCATAGGCATCATGCACGGCCTGACCCGGATCATATGCCGTCGCCTCTTTTAAGATATCCTCGCCATCGATCCATTGCCGGCGCAGGAGTTGCCAGCCTTCCTGCCGTTTTTTCCGGCACTCTCCCAGTTTCTGTTCAGAGGGAACTTCGCCTCCGTATGCAATTTCCTTGTTTTCGGCCCTGGCAGCCTTAAGCTCCGCGGTAACCTTTTTGCGATCCTTGCGTAGCTGCCGGCGCTCTTTGTCAATATCGCTGTAATCCGTCTCAAAGCGCCGCACGGTTTCCTGCAAAGGCAGGGTCAACTCCAGCAGTTGATCCAGCTCCCCGGTCCACACTCCTAATCTTTTAAGCTCTGCCCGGCAGCTCTTTTTCCCGGCGGCAATTTCGCCGGAAATCTCCTCAAGCCGCGCGTCAATATCACCCATGCGCCACGCCGGTTTCAGAGCCTTTGCCAGGGCCTCACCTTCTCTAACAGCAGGGCGGCGCGACAGGGCCACAGCAATTTCCTTAAGTTCGTATTCCGCCTCATCTTTCTGCTTCCGTGCCTGCGATGCCTGCTGCGTAAGGGCTTCATAGCGGGAACTCAAATCTTGAATGGTTCTCTTCTTGCCCAATACCGGCCGCAAAGACTCAGAATCTTCCAGCCTTAAATCAGGTCGGATTTCCTTGATAAGGGCGCCGGCATCCTGGCGGTGCGCGATCCGCATGCCATCCAACCGGCTCCGATCCTTCCGGCCCTTACGGTACTCACCGAGCCGCTGATGCAGGTCCTCAATTGTTTCGGCATGGTCAAGAAGCGCCTGGTTCAAGGATATGCCTTTCTGCCTTGCCTGCAGCGTTTTCAAGCGATCTCCGTCTTTATCAATCTGCAGCTTGATTGCCCGGATATCCTGCTCCACCCGGCGGAGTTCGTCGGCAAACTCCGCCGGCAGCACCACCACATCCCCTAATTCCTGCAATTGCTGCCGCAGATTGTCAAGTTTCGCCAGTTCGGGTATGACCCTGTTCAGCCGGTCAAGCCGCTGCGCCTCGGCGCTCTTCCGCCGACGTTCGTTTTCAAGACCGGCCTGTTCAATTTCCGCGGCCTTCAAACGTTTTTGGCACTCTTGCCATTTGCCGGAAGGAAGGCTTGCTTCCTTAACGATCTTTTTTTGCTCTTTATACTCTTTAACGGCCTTATTGATCTGCTGCTTGGCCCCCCGGGCCTTAAACAGTTCGTTCGCCTCTGTATCAAGGGAATCTAAAATTTTTTTAAGGGAAGAGATGCCCGCCCCGGCGGCAAACAGGGCCGAGCCCGCCTCGCCTTTCTGGGCCAGGATATCCTCGCCGCCTTCCACCAGAGTTTTATGGTCTATGCCGTAGAGTGATTCAAATAGGGCCGGTTCAATGCCATGCAGAAAGGCGGCAAGCCGACCGGGGTCCATGGGATTGCCGTCAAGGTCCAGAAGATCGGCTTTTCTTTTTTTACGGCGCAGAAAAGCAAGCTCCCGACCATCATCCCCTTGCAGGCAACCGCCGACCAGGAGTTGATCATTGGCATGCCGGAAGTTATCAGCGGTACGTTCGGGAAAACCGTACAAAAGGGCCTTTAACGCCCGGAGCGAGGTGCTTTTGCCTGCCTCGTTGGGACCAAAGATGATGTGAAGTCCCGGCGCCCTGGATTCAAACTCAAGCGTCCGGTCTGTAAAGGGGCCAAAGGCCTTCAACTCCAGGCGTTTGAGTCTCATGCCCCTCTCCCGTGTTGGATCAGTTTGGCGATCAGCAGTTCCTTGACCTCTTCCCGCAGCTCCGTCAAATCCGCCGACGAACCTTCCAGCATGGAATCGGCGGCCAGCTCAGGCGGCAGTTTTGTTTTCAGATTGGCCAGCTCCGGCGCCAGGGTTGAGAGCGCCTCACCATCGAATTCCAAATTCTCAATCGCCTGCAGCAGGCCGGCCAGAGGCGTATCTTCACCAACGATCTCTCCCAGGCGGGTCTTGCGTCTTGTTCTGATTTTTATCTTTTCAAGCCATATATCACCCAGGCCGGCCGCAATACCCCGGAACTCTTCGACCCACTGACTCGAACGGGCATGCAATTCCGCGTGCAGAAAGCAACGGCCTTCCAGCTGCAACCGCAAGGCCAGGGTTTTGCCATCGGTCTTACCTTGTTCCTTCTCCATGGCGGCGCTCACCTGTTCATACACCGCTTCCCTGGTCTCGCATTCGGATAAATCGACCCGGCAGACGGCCCAGCGCAGCACATCAAGTTCACGTTCTTCCACGGTCGTGATGTGGCCGTCCTCCACCGTCACCAAGGTGGCGCCCTTGGCGCCTGTTTCCTTGATATGACGGCCCTGAATATTACCGGCAAAGACAATCCAGGGATCTTCGGCAATGACTTCGCGCTTGTGAACATGGCCCAGGGCCCAGTAATCATATTCTTTGGAGCGCAGATCATTCAGGGTGCAGGGCGCGTAGTCCTCATGTCCTTCCCGCCCGTTCAGGGAGGTGTGAAGCAAACCGATATTGAAATAATCGGCATCGTGCCGAGGGTACTGCAAGGCCAGGTTTTCGGTGACGGCGCGGGAGGAATAGCTCCGGCCGTGGATGACGACGCCGAGATTCTCGAGCCTGACGGACTGTGTTTTTTTGTGCGAGAACAGCGTTACATTGTCAGGCAGGGGCATGGTCCTGGTAATCCGGCTGGCGGCATCGTGATTGCCGGAAACAATGAATGCCTTGATCCCGGCCTTTGCCAGCCGTCCCATCCGGCCGGCAAAGAATAATCCGGTGTTGTAATCTTTCCAAGCCCCATCATACAGGTCGCCGGCAATCAGGACAAAATCGACCTCCTCCTCAACTGCCAGGTCGATCAGGTTCTCAAATGCCCGTCTGGTCGCCCCGCGAATTTCTTCAACGGGCGCGTCTTCATGGGCCTCAAGACCCTTCAGCGGGCTGTCGAGATGGATGTCCGCCGTGTGAATGAAACGAATCATGCCCCACCCTGAACCCCTACGCCCAGCGCGGCAAGAGTCCTCCGTAATTCGTTCAGCTGATAAGGCTTGGTCAGTGATCGCTTGAAACCATAACCGGCATATTCGGTCATTACGGGGTCATCCGAATAACCGCTGGCGACAATTATAGAGGTCTCGGGGGTAATTTTCAGCAACTCCTTAGCCGTCTCTTTTCCCCCCATGCCGCCGGTCACGACAAGATCCAGTATTACGGCGGCAAAGGGCCGACCGGCCTCTTTCTCCTTCCTGAATATTTTAATCGCCTCCCGGCCGTCTTTTGCCAGCATCACCTGACAGCCAAGATTAATCAGCATCATTCTTGTCACCTCGCGCACCACCTGTTCATCATCCATTACCAGAATCTTGCGGGAGGACCTGGGGGATGATGCCGGCGCGATTTTTGTGTCGCCTTGTTGCGGGGCGGCCGGTTTCTGTTCAATGCTCAGATAAAAAGCGAAAGTCGCGCCGCCGGCCGGGTTGATCTCGTAATTTATCCAGCCGCCGTGTTTTAAGATCACTGCACGGCAGATTGACAGACCAAGCCCCTGGCCCTTCCGGGCGCCTCTCTCCTCGGTGGAAAAATATGGATCAAATATACGGTCGGCTATTACCTTATCAATGCCGTATCCTTCGTCGGCAAAGGAGATCTTAAGGTATCGGTCGGCCGGCAAGGGCAGGCTTGTCTGGTCGTCTAACACAACTTCCCGGGCCGACAGGGTAATTTTGCCGCCGGTCGGCATGGCCTCGCAGGCATTTTGCAACAGATTTTGCATGACCTGGCTTATCTGATCGGGGTCAATACTAATGGGCGGTAGCGACTCGGAAACATTAATATCAAGTTTGCAGTTTGAACCGCTTAGATAGAGAGGGCAGGTAGAGCTTAAGAAGTCCTTTATGTTCACAACTCTCCTGTTGGGAGCGCCGCCATGAGAAAAGGTAAGTAATTGTCTGGTTAATCGCGTTTCTTTAACAAGAGCCTCTTCGGCGCGACAGAGAAAATCATAGGCCCGGCTTTCCTTGTCGGTTTCAGTTTTGGCAAGGTCTATATTACCGAGGACCGCGGTATGCAGGTTGTTATAATCATGCGCGAGTCCGCCCGCCAGTTCGCCGATTGATTCAAGTTTTTTCATCTTGGCCAGGGTCTCACTATCTCTTTGGCGTTGTCTAAGATTATCCTGAAGCGCTGCGGCCATCTGGTTAATGGTGCGGCCCAGTATGCCGATTTCGGACTTGTCGGCGAGGATTATGCGGTGCTCCAGATTGCCGGCCCCGATATTGTCCGCCCCTTCAGTCAGGACATCCATGGTCCGGCCTAACTTTCTGGAATAAACAAGGCTGATGAGCAGGGTCAGAATTGCAAGGCCGCCGGCAACCGCCAGAAGTTCCATCTTCATGTCGGCGGCATCTTTATCTATCGCGCGCATGGACATGCCGATATGAACGCAACCCGCCTTTCCGCCGAGAACCGGGGAGTATATATCCAGAAGTTCACCATCTTCGGTGATGAGCATTTTACTGCCCTGCTTACCTACCCGGCATGTGAATTTGTTTTTCAGGGCATTTTTCAAATCAGCGGGAAACCCGCCGGCAAAGGTGTGGGCCAGGATTTTATCATGCGCCGGGTCAACCACATAGGCGTAACGAAGATCGCTGTCACTAGCCAGGGCGTGGGTCACCAGCCTCTGCAGGCCGGCGTAATCCTCGGCCAGGATGAAGTCCGGCACATTGGCCGCCAGGTTTTCCAGGAAAACCCGGCATTTTTGTTTATGCTCGACAAGTAGATGCCCGGCTACGGCGTGATCTATATAGACGACCATGGCTGCGGTCATCAGCAGGATGACGCCGAGATTGACCACGGTCAATCTGCCTATCAGGCTTTTTGGTATAATCTTGCCCAGAAATGATTTCAATTTAACGACCATCCTTTATTGCCCTGGTCATTTTTCTTATGGAATCATAACTGCGGTCATCAGCAGGGATAAATTTATCGATAAACAGCTTCTTCAGGATCTTGACGCCGCCGGGATCACGATGCATATTCAGCAGAAGATCTCGCAGATTTATTTTGAGATTGTGATCCATGCCGTTTCCTACCACAAAGGGGGGGATCCCGTAAGGCTCTGATTTGGCGATAATCCTGGTTGTCCTGGTAAGTTTGGGGTTTTTCCTGTTTACATACTGCCATATCAGGCCGTCAACCGCGGCGCCGTCTACCAGGCCGTAGGCGACCATCTCGATAGAGCGGTCGTGGTTGTGAGTGAATATATAACTGTCAAAAAAGGTGTCGATATCGGCGCCCAACTGTTTGACCATATAGGTAGGGGCCAGCTTGCCCGTATTGGACATGGGGTCGGTAAAGGCGAAGCGTTTGCCCCGCAAATCAGCGAGAGAGGCAGCCTTGCTCCGGCGCGGGACTATTATATAGCTATAATAAACGGATTCGCCGTTTACCACCGGCGCGACAAGGGCCTCCATGCCGAATCGTACGTGACCGTCGACATAGGCGCCGCTACAGACAAAGGCGGCATCAATTTTGTTGTCCTTCACCAGATTATTAACTTCCGCGTACGTCGAGCGTTGCACGAATTCAACCGGCATTGCCAGCTTAACGGAGATATAGTCCAGTAATTCCTTATACAGAGAGAATGTCTCAACCGGGGAAATAATCCCCGAAACGGCAATCTTCAAGGTTCCGGGTTTGCCGGCGTCGTCGGTGTGGACGGTGGTGCTTTCCTCCGTTTTGGTCAGGGAAACCTTGATTGGTTCGTCTCTGTGACGCTCACAACCAATAATGAGAGATGAGAAAAGCAGACAAATCAGCAACAGCCACTTTATAAAGCGGTATTTGTTCATCGTCCCTCCCTGTTGAATTGTCAATTGGTTAATTGACTGATATTATCATCATAATACTTAACATGCTTAAGTGAAAGGCGGAAATTCGACGGAGTAAGAAGGCTGTTAAATATTTGACAACAGTTTAACATGCTGCTAATGATTCGTTCTGTAGTTACAGGCGCGGAAATATCCGTCGGCAGGACGTTAAACATACCAGGCATAGATAGAACCCTTTCCGTAAAGGGGCTTTTCGGAATCTCGCCGCCTCGCTTACTTGATCGCGGGCAAAAATCTTAATTTATCCCGGACAGATGAAAGTTAATCAATTGATCGTCGGTATAGCCTTTTTATTGGGCCTATCCTTGGCCTTTCCCGCCAGGGGAGCAGCCGACGAAGTTGTCCGGTTCAGAACCTCGGATGGGTATCTGATCACCGGCACGTTGAGCGGGAATCCTGGAAGCGGCCGGAAGATGGGGGTTGTTCTCCTCCATATGTATAAAAACAATCGTCAAAGCTGGCAACCCCTCGTCCGAGAATTAGACAGGCAGGGTTTTCTAAGCCTTGCCATTGATCTTCGCGGCCATGGTGACAGTCGAATTTCCCCTACAGGCCGCGATGATTCGGCTCGAGTAAACAACCGGGACATTGTTTTTTTCAGTCAGATGTATCGAGACGCCGAGGCCGCGGTCAGGTTTCTCGTTGACCGGCAAGGCGTTGATCCGGACAAAATCGGCATGATCGGCGCCAGCGTCGGGTGCAGTGTGTTGTTTGATGCAGTCGGTCGCCGGACGTTTCGGATCAGAGCTGCGGTGGTTATGACCCCCGGCAGGGATTATCTTGGAATTCCCACGATGGCGCACATTATGAAGTGGCCGGACGTTCCTTTGCTGATCCTGTGCAGTAAAGAAGAGCTTTACAGGGGCGCAGCCGATATTTTCCGGAAATTGCGGAAAAGAGGGGCGGCACTCAGGGTTTATGACAAAAAAAATATTCACGGGACAAATATGTTCGGCAAGGTTGAAGGAATCGATAAAATGATCGCCGCCTGGCTTGAAGAAAAGACGCAGATGAAATGAACAAGAAGCTTTCGGGATCGGTTGCGTCCGGCAATGACCCGGAATTCGGTTTTTCCTACAGAGGCGTATTTCGCTTAATGGCGGTTGTGGCGATTTTTCTCGCCGGCCTTGTTTTATATGCGGGCAGGTTCTCTGCCGACGCGGAGGAACAAGGCGACAGCGAATCGCTTCAACCGGTGTACCGAATTCTTCTGCGGGTGCATTTGAACGACAGCAGGCGATCACCGGATGAATTTACCCCGATTTTCGAGGAGATCAACCGAATCTGGTTTTCCCAAGCCAGGATCTGTTTTAAAATCGAAACGGGACGGGACGATACCCCCTTGAATCAGGATGGGTTTGATATATGGTTTTCTCCTGATATCGGCGGTCTGAACGGGTATTTTGACGGTGACTCAATCCGGGTGAAGGACTCGCCGCAGCTTGCCCCGGCCCGGAATCCGTCAAAGGATCCGACGGCAAGGACCGCCGCCCACGAACTGGGGCATGCCCTCGGCCTTGGCCATCGACAGGATTCCGATGAAAACCTGATGAGGTCGAAAACCTTCGGGTGGCAGTTGAATGAAGATGAAATTCGCACAGCTCGCCGGAATGCCGCTGAAATCAGCCTCCCGACATGGTAAACTTTTTCAGAACCGCTATAATTTTTTAGCCGGGAAGATACCTATCTTCTTTTCTTTTTAATTCCCAAGCTCTCCCACAAAACGCAACACATAAAGGGCTTCCGCCAGGCCGATACGACCGTCGCTGTTGATATCGCCGGCCTGATAGGATGACGGGTTGACGAGTTTGCCGGAGACGGCCTGTAGGGCCAGAATGGCATCGATCAGGGTCGGTTGGTGATTGCAGACGTCAATGGGCTGGTTGCCGCTGACTGTCCCGGCAACCGTGGCGTCGCAGTTGCTTTTCACGGTGCCGTCGTTGACAAAGATGCCATTATTGACCAAGCTGCCGCTGTTGTCGAGCAGCCCGCCGGTATGGTTGATAAAACGGCCACCGGCTTGATTATCCACGGTGCAACCGCTGCCGTTTGCCAGGATTCCGTAGTTATTGACGGTGGTGGGCGAGGCATTGGCCAGGGTGCCGCCGAAGACATTGTTTATCCTGCCGCTGTTATTCAGGGTGCCGGTCGGAAAGGTCATGGTCCCGGAGTTTGAGGTCTTTGCCCCGGCATTATTGTTGTAAACGCCCTTTCCCTCGATCACCGCGCCGGTATTGTTGGTTACCGTGCCGTTGTTGGTGAAATTGCTGCCGGCGTTGTTGGTGAGTTTGCCGCCCTGCCCGTTGCTGAACTGACCGGTCTTTTCATTGGTAATGGCATTGCTGTTTTCAACCGTGCCGTGATTATTAACAATGCCGCTGTTGACCAACTCACCGCCATCCTGCACGATCAAGGTTCCGTCAATTTTCAGAGTACCGTTCACCTTGAGGGTGACTCCGGCGGGAACGACCAGGGTATCTCCCGCCTCGACGGTCAGGGTCTCGCCTTCGGCAACCGTTTTATCGGTGTCCAAGGTGGTCGTGTTTCCTTGGACTGGGGTTAATCTAAGGTGATAAATCAATGGATTGCCGGTCGGAAGACCGCCGTCGATGCCGATGGTCAAGACGCCGTCATCAACCATGCCGTCAACCAGGTCTCCGGTGAAGATTGTATGAATTCCCGGAAAGCCGGCCACGGTTCCAAAACTTTCCGTATTGAACATATTATTGCCGTCGATGGTACCCCGCAACGGCAGCCATTGATCCCTGGGCAGCGGGCCGGTGAAGCTAATGTTGGGCGGATCGAGAGAAAAGTCCAGCACCCCCGGCGGCGGGCCAATGCAGCAGGTATGACCGGCAGGATCGATCGTTTCAATGATCTCCACGGTAAGGCCGGTGTCGGGCGGCGGCTCCACATAACGTTGGCAGTACATGGAATACAGTTGCTCGTGTCCGCCGCGTAGATTTAAATAACCGTCATTATCTGTATCTTTCAGATGGCTGAAAATAAAGCCTGCCGCTCCGGCGCCTTTTGTGTCGTCATCCTGATTGATGTCGGATGCCTCAATCATCCAGGGTAC
>CAYWUR010000020.1:10706-12428 GCA_964460745.1 uncultured Desulfobulbia bacterium
GGGCAGGGTTTCGCCGCGGATGCCGGGTTTGTGGTCATGGGGAAGGTCGAGATTGGTGGTGTTTTCAAGAAATTGCAGGCTGTTAGCCACCGCCATGGGATGGCATTGATTGATGGCGGCCTCGATGTTGGGGTGGCCGAGCTGCACCGAGCCGTTGGTTTTTCCCCAGAGAAGATCGGCGGTGACGTCGGCCAGGCTGATGCTGTCCGGCGCCGGCGGCGGCGCATCCGGAGCCAGCCCGGTGTGGTCCGGGCGATCTGTCCCGCCTATCCTGATGGTTGTGTCGCCGACAGGAGAAGTGACGGGCGTGCCGCCCGCCGGGAAGGCATCCAGGGGGTATCGGACATCAGAACCTCGAACAGGTCGCTGGTAACATCGGTACCCGCGGTGACATGCAGGTCAAAGATTGTTGAAATTTGCGGGTAGGGATAGTCCAACGGGCCGAAGACCGGCAGATTGCGGACAACCCAGCCGCCGGCGGAATTCACGTTGAGGAAGCCGCTGTCCATCCCCGCGGCACTCCGCAAGGTCGGTAGATCGACAAGGATAAGCCCGGTTTCCGAATTGAGCCTCGGTGAATCGTAAGGATAGTCAACCTGACTGAACTCGACTCCGTCTCCCGGCGCGACCGCCACGGAAACGGCGAAGGAATTACCGGTTGCCAGCAGCAACAACAGGGCAAAAGTTATTGATTTCATCGACATAATATTCCCCTTCGCTTAATCTGCATCTTTTGCCTGCTGACCGGAACTATAGCACTGCCACCATCTAAAGGCAGTCCAGCATAACACCCTCCTTATCTTGCACGTTCTAATATGTCAATGCTTTTTCATGAAAGAATCTGTTCTCAGTATCTGAGTACCGCCAGCTAGTGTAGGACTGATATTAACCCGGAGTTGACAATCGTGTGCTTGATATGATCTTATGTGGTTTATGCTGGTCTTTTAGTGGACAATGAGGGAGGAGAGAACAATTCTGTTTTTTACGTGAAAATTATGATAGAGACAAAACGAAATATCTTAATCATCAGCGATAACCAGGTTTATATATCCAAACTGCTTATTTTTTTTAGTGGTATACATAACAGCATTACCAGCACCTCAAGCTTCGAACAGGGGCTTGCCCTTCTGGAGCATTCCGAAATTAAAAACCAAACGGTATCGCTTTTGTTCCTTGAAGCTTCGCCGACGAAAGTAGCTGACAAAAAAATCGTAGAGCGGATTATGGCGCTGATCGGCAGAGAATATTCGGAAGCCATACAGCTTGTCGTACTCGCCCGAAATTCGCTTCCTGATAATCTCTTGAAAAATTGTCCGCCACGAACCTGCCGGGTTGACCTCCCTGTTTCTTTGCCCAAGTTGCGGATTGCCTTGAACAGCATCGGCATTACCCTGCCGAAATTAAACTGCTGGAAATACAAAAAATGTGGCCGGGGACCAGGTGGCAGACATGTTGCGGATCTAGGCAGCTGCCCGATTGCCGAAGAGTCAAAAATTGACGGTTTGCACGGCGGCGAAAAATGTGGCCGGGCCTGTTGGAGCATCTCCGGTACATTATGCGGGGGCGAGGTTCAAGGCACCTTTGCCAAAAAAATGAAAAGCTGCAAGGATTGCGATTTTTACATGTTGGTAAAAGAAGAAGAAGGAGATCATTTTGTAAGTATTCCGTTGCAAATATTATAATGTCAATTCAGCAAGCTATGCAGAGTCGGTATTTTTAACC
>CAYWUR010000021.1:0-12370 GCA_964460745.1 uncultured Desulfobulbia bacterium
AAGAGTAATTTGTCTATTTATATTAATATGATACTTCAAGTCAGAAAGTTGAGTGTTTAAGATTACGGCTAACAACGATACATAAGAGTTCACCGGAAAGGAAAAATTACAGACGACAATGAACAGCAAAGATTATCAGAAAAATATGGACAGATATGATTTTGAAGCCGTCGAAAAGAAGTGGCAGGAAAAATGGCTCAAGGAAAAAACATTCAAGGCGACGGCGGACCAATCACGGGAAAAATATTATCTTCTTGAGATGTTTCCCTACCCCTCCGGTCGGATACATATGGGGCATGTCCGCAATTACAGTATCGGCGATGTTGTTGCCCGGTACAAACGGCTGAAAGGTTACAACGTCATCCATCCCATGGGCTGGGACGCCTTTGGCATGCCGGCTGAAAATGCAGCGGTAAAGAACAATACGCATCCGGCCAAATGGACTTATGAAAACATCGCGTATATGAAAAAACAACTGCAGCGCATGGGTTTCAGTTATGACTGGGACCGGGAGCTGACAACTTGTGACGCCGATTATTATCGATGGGAACAGCTGTTTTTCATCAAGATGTTTAAGGAGGGCCTGGTCTATCGCAAAATGACCACGGTAAACTGGTGCGAGACATGCCGAACAGTGCTGGCCAACGAGCAGGTCATTGACGGCGCCTGCTGGCGTTGCGACAATCAGGTCGCCGCCCGGGACATGTTCGGCTGGTTTTTTAAAATCACGAAATACGCGGACGAACTGCTGGCCGAATGTGACAATCTTGCCGGTTGGCCTGAAAAAGTACTCACCATGCAGCGCAACTGGATCGGCAAAAGCGTCGGCGTTGAAATAGATTTTCCGATAGAGGGTTCGGATGAATCCCTGAAAATTTTTACTACCCGGCCGGACACGGTATTCGGCGTTACTTTCATGTCAATAGCCGCCGAACATCCTCTGGTCGCTCTCAGTGCCGACACCGGCCAGGAACGTAACGTGGCCGAATTCGTTGAACGGACAAAAGTCGACCGGCGCAGGCAAAATCCGGAGGAAGAGCAGGAAAAGGCAGGGGTATTCACCGGTCGGTATTGCCGCAATCCCTTCAATGGCGAACGCATCCCAATCTATATTGCCAACTTTGTTCTCATGGAATACGGCACTGGAGCCGTTATGGCCGTGCCGGCCCATGATCAACGAGATTTTGAATTTGCCCGGAAATATAATCTGCCGATCAAGGTTGTCATCGCCCCGGCCCCGCGGGAACAAAATGATTCGCCGGCGGCTCTTCAACAAGCCTATGAAGATCCGGGCATTCTAACCAACTCCGGCATATTCGACGGCATCGATTCCGCGGCAGCCAAAACCGCCATTATCGAACACGCCGAGACGCATGGTTTCGGCTGCCGGCGCACCACCTACCGGCTCCGGGATTGGGGCATATCAAGACAGCGATACTGGGGGACCCCCATTCCCATGATCGACTGCAAAAATTGCGGTATTCAGCCGGTGGCGGAAGACGATCTGCCGATCCTGCTGCCGACGGATATCCGATTTGACCAATACGGCCATTCTCCGCTGGCCACATCGGAACATTTCTACAAGACCAGATGTCCCCGGTGCGGGAATGAAGCCCGGCGTGAAACCGATACCATGGATACCTTTGTGGAGTCTTCCTGGTATTTTGCCAGATATTCATGTCCGGACTACCAGGATGGACCCCTGCAAAAAGACGCCGTTGCCTACTGGCTTCCCGTTGATCAATACATAGGCGGAGTGGAACACGCCATCCTCCATCTCCTCTATGCCAGATTTTTCACCAAGATTATGCGGGATCTTGGCTACCTGGACATAGATGAACCATTTATCAATCTCCTGACTCAGGGTATGGTCATCAAGGATGGCGCCAAAATGTCCAAATCCAAAGGCAACGTAGTCGACCCCAATGAACTTATTACCAAATACGGCGCCGATACTGTCCGCCTTTTCAGCCTCTTCGCCGCGCCGCCGGAAAGGGACCTTGAATGGAACGCCCAGGGAGTAGAAGGCGCCTCAAGATTTCTTAATCGGCTATATCGTTACGTGCAAAGCCATCGGCAATTATTATGCAACGCGCCGCCGCCGGTCGCCATCGAGTTTGACAGCGTCGATCGTCTCCTGCACAGAAAGATCCACCAGACCATCCGCAAAGTCACCAGGGACATCGAAAATAATTTCCACTTTAACACTGCGATCAGCGCGATTATGGAATTGGTCAACACCCTGTTTTCCGTGACTGCCGACAAGAAAACCAATCAGCCGGATGAGGGATTAATCCGCCGGGCCGTCGAGGCCATTCTTCTCCTGCTCGCGCCAATGGTCCCGCATTTTTGTGAAGAACTCTGGGAAATAAGCGGCCACCAAGAGTCCATCAGCCAGGAAAATTGGCCGACTTTTGATCAACAGGCAGCCAAGGAAGAGGAAATAACCATTGTCCTCCAGGTGAACGGCAAGGTGAGAAGCCGCCTGGCGGTAGACGCCGACATTACGGACGATGCCCTCAAAACTATGGCCCTTGCCGACGAAAAAATCATTAAATTTATAGCCGGCAAACCGGTCAAGAAAATCATTGTTGTCAAAAAGAAACTGGTCAATATGGTGGTGAAATCGTAACAATTATGAAAACAGCAAGCTCTCCGCGGCCTTGGGCGGCGCTGTTGCTTACAATCCTGTTGCTCGGCGGCTGTGGTTACCAAAATCCGTATTTAACGAACGGCTCTGTTCCAAGTAATGCCAGAACCATTTATCTGACCATGTGGCCCAACCGGACAAACGAATTCGGCCTGGAGGCGAAAATCTTCCGGTCACAGAGCCGCTGGTTCCAGAAATCCGGAAACATCAAGCTGGTCGGCAACCGGAAGAACGCCGATTTCATTCTTACAGCGAAATATTGTCAATCAACCTGCCTGGGCTGTCCTACGGTATGTATGATAGAGTAAAGGAAGTCAAGCTGGAGTTGAACGTCCGCTTTACCTTAAAAAACCAACACGGCAAAATTATATGGGAAGAACCGGGGGTATTATACAAGGAATCATTCTTTGTCGATGAAACCGATGCGGCCGGCACACGGGATAATAAAGAGGAAGCCCTGACCAGACTGGTTGAAAATCTTTCCGAAAGGATATATCTGGGCCTGCTCGACGCTATCACTGCCTCATAACAAATGCAAATCGGTCCACTTCATTTAACCACCCCGTTTATTCTTGCTCCCCTGGCTGGATTTACCGACCTGGCCTTTCGGCGTCTCTGCCGGGAATATGGCGCGGCCCTGTGCTATTCGGAAATGATCAGTTGCCACGGTCTGGTTTACGGCCAGAAAAAAACACAGGCCATGCTCCGAACAACCCCGGAGGAACGCCCGGTTGCCCTGCAACTTTTCGGCAACGATCCTGAAATTATGGGCGAAGCGGCCGCACTTATCTCCGCTTGCCCTGTCGATCAAATCGATATAAATATGGGGTGTCCCGTAAAAAAAGTTATAAAAAGGGGCGCCGGCGCCGCCCTGCTGCAACACCCCGGACTGGCCCGACAAATCATCAGAAAAATTTGTGAAAACAGCACGCTGCCGGTAACAATCAAAATCAGAAGCGGCTGGAACCGCGATAATATAATCGCCGAGGATTTTGCAAAAATGGCGGAGGATGCAGGCGCCCAGGCTATTGCAATCCACGCCCGCACCTGGTCGCAGGGGTTCAGCGGGAGTGCCGATTGGCAAATAATTACCCGCGTAAAAAAAGCGGTTGCCATCCCGGTCATCGGCAACGGCGACATACTTACTCATGACGACGGCCTGGCCATGATGGCCGCTACCGGCTGTGACGGGGTAATGATCGGCCGCGGCGCACTGGCCAACCCCTGGATATTCCAACCCGCGGACCGGCCGGTTACCATGTCTGCCAGGCTGGCCGCTTTAAAACGGCACCTGGAATTAATCGCTATTCATGACCACGTCGACAGAGCCCTGGCAAAAACAAAAAATCACGCCGGCAGATACTTTAAAAGTTTGCCGGGCGCCGCGGGGATACGCCGCCGAATCTACGACACTAAATCTTTTACTGAATTACAGGATTTGATCAACAAATTGAAACTTACAGCCAACACTGCCCCTTTTTGTTAAGATTTCATGATTTTTTTGCGTGATTTTCGACAAAAACCGAGCAAAACATCCGCTTTTTCTTGCCTCACAGGTTGTTTTGTGCTATAAATCCATGTTGGTCTTTCAGCACAGACATGACCTCATAAAAATATCCGGAACAGTCACCAATTTAACTTGAGGAAAACTCCCTTGAATAAAAAAATACTGGTCGCCAATCGCGGCGAGATTGCCTTAAGAATTATCAGGGCCGCCCAGGAACTTGGCCACACCGCTGTAGCCATATATGAAACGCCGGACAGCGAAGCCTTGCATATCAGGATGGCAAATGAAGCCGTCTGGATCGGACATGGTCCCAGAGTCGATTATCTCAACATCCATAAAGTAATCCAGGCCGCTAAAAAAACAAACGCCGATGCCATTCATCCCGGATATGGTTTCCTGGCGGAGAATCCTGCTTTTGCCAAGGCCTGTGATGAAGCCGGCATTGTCTTTATCGGCCCCTCCTCGGATGTCATTACAAAATTAGGCAATAAGGTAATCGCCAGAGAGATAATGGCTGATGCCGACATCCCCATGGTGCCGGGCACCAAAAATCTATCAGCCGGCAGTGCCGGTCTACAGGAGGCCCTGGCGTTTAGCGCGTTGCACGGCTATCCCGTTATGTTGAAAGCCACGGCCGGCGGCGGCGGCCGTGGAATTCGCCGGATCGACAACGAGAAACAGCTGAAAAGAGAAATCGGCGCCGCCCGCGCCGAGGCAAAGGCTGCGTTTAACGATGATAATGTCTACCTGGAAAAACTTGTGATCAACCCCAAGCATGTTGAGGTACAGATCATTGCCGACCAGTATGGCAATACCGTTCATCTAGGCACCAGGGACTGTTCCATCCAGCGCCGCAATCAGAAACTGGTTGAAATTGCCCCCTCGTTGCTGACCGATAAAAAGCTGCTGAACCAAATCTGCGCCACCGCCGTGCGTGCCGCGAAAGCTGCCGATTATACCAATGCCGGCACCGTGGAATTTCTGGTCGACAAAGACCTCAACTACTATTTTATGGAAATCAACACAAGGGTCCAGGTCGAGCATACCGTAACCGAGATGATCACCGGCATAGATATTGTCCGCACGCAAATCAAACTCGCCTTCGGCAAAAAACTAGCCTTTGCCCAGGAAGATATCCGCTTGCGCGGCCACGCCATTGAGATGCGCATCAATGCGGAAGATCCCCAGAATGACTTCATGCCGGAAGGAGGTAAAACCGTAACGGTTTACCGTTCGCCCGGCGGCTATGGTGTCAGGCTGGACGGCTTCGCATATCAAGGATTCACCATCCCCGACGTGTATGATTCCCTGCTGGTAAAACTTACCGTCCATGGCTTCAGCTGGAATGAAACAGTGGACCGTCTCCGCCGTTGTCTGACAAATTTTGTCATCATCGGCCCCAAGACGACAATTCCCTTTTATCTAAACCTGGTCAACGAGCCGGATTTTCAGAAAGGAAATTTTGACACCTCATACCTGAGCGCTCACCGGCATCTCTTTAATTACGAAGAAAAAATCGAGGAAGTCAACAAGCTGGCCAACCTGATTGCCGAGATCCATTACAAGAAACAAAACCCCTACGCGGCGTAGCCGGTTTGCCCTTGCTGCTACTTGCGCTTAAATATTAAACGTAACGCGAAGATCAGAAAAAGGGAACGATTAGAGGAATAATCATGCAACGAATAGTTCAAGGCATGGATGTCACGGAAGTACTGAACACACTGCGAAACGCCAAGGGGTATTATATTACCAATACTGCTCGTGATCTATCGCAGTCTGATTTTAAAAATCGAATTCTGCTCCATACGGATATGCTGGCAGCGGAAGCCCGGGAAAAAGCCGGCTATTTCTCCCTGGAAATTACCGGCGGCGCCTCCATACATGTCGACATCCTGAGAAAACAGGTAGACCCCTTTCTGAAACTCCGGTTGTTGCGCGAAAAGATGCCCAACACCATGTTTCAAACCCTGTGCCGGGGGGTTAACCTCTTTGGCTATCGCCCATATCCCCAGAATGTTATCAGAATGACGGTGCGGGAATTCGCTAAATATGTTGATGTGTGGCGCACTTTCGATTTTATGAACCATATACCCAACATGCAGGCCGTCTTTGAAGAAGTGCAAAAGGCCGGCAAAATAAATGAGCCCAGCATCTGCTTTTCCACGGGTCCCGAACATACCGACGCATTCTATGTATCAAAGGTTGACGAAATTATAGCGGTAACCGGGGAAGAAATTATCCTGTGTATCAAAAATCACGGTGGCCTCGGCAGTCCTGCACGGATCGGCAAGCTGGTCGACGCCATCAAACAAAAACACCCGGAACTTGTCATCCACTATCATGGCCACAACACCGACGGCAATGATATCGGCAGGATCACCGCCGCGGTCCTGAACGGGGCCGCCATCGTCGATGCCGCCGACCACGCCTTCACCGGCTACTACGGCCCGCCCCCCTGTTTAACCGTTATTCAAACGCTCAAAGACTACGGATATAAGGCCGTCGGCATTGACGAAGAGGCCATTATTGAGACCTCGGAAGTTATCAAGGGTGAACGAGAACATTATGAGATTTTCGAATCACAGTTCAAAGGGTTTTCCCCCACGGTGCAGATCCACAAGTTGCCGGGCGGCGCCATGGGCAGCAGTTTTGAGCAGGCGGTCAAGGGAGGATTTCTCGACAAAATGCCGACCATTCTGCATGACGAACTGCCCAAGGTCCAAATCGAGTTGGGCAACTGGTGGAGCGTGACGCCCGGTTCACAAATCATCTGGACCAGCGCGGTAAGCAATGTCCTGGAGGGGGAACGATATGGCAACCCTTCCGGTGACTTGAAAAATCTTCTCCTGGGGAAATACGGTCCTTTCCCTTTTTATCAACCGGCTGATTGGATTTACGAAAAAGTCTTTGGTTCCGACTGGCGGAAAATTCTTGAACAGGAAGGCGGCATCGACGAAATCGGCGACATGAATATCCAGAAAGAACGCCGGACGCTGGAGGAACGGCTGGGCTATGAACCGACGGATCAACAGCTGGTTCTTTATCTTCAACACCCCAACGATGCGGTAAACTTCTTCGAGTTTGAAAATAAATTCGGCAAGGTTTATGTGTTGCCGCCCGGCATTTTCTTAAAGACCGGCGGCTTCGCGCTCGGGGAAACCCTGACTTTCCGTGACCATAACGGCAAAGAGCACCTCGTTGAGATCGGCCCGAAACAAAAAACCGGCGAGGGTGAAACCAACATTTACCTGAATGTTGACCACCATCAACGACTTTATGTCTTCAAGGAGGAAGCCCCGCAAGGCTCGGCGGCGGCCGCCGTTCAGTTGAGCAAGGAAGAGATTGCCGACCTGGCCAAGGCGGGTGACATGCGAGCCCCTTTCAACGGCAATGTCTGCGAAATCGTTGTCAAGGAAGGCCAGGAGGTGGCACCGGACGACAAGCTGATGGTCCTTGAGGCCATGAAGATGCAGACCCCCGTCATCAGCGAGGTCGCCGGCAAGGTAACAAAAATTCACGCGAAACTCGGGCAGGCCATAAAGCCGGGGAACAAACTGCTGAAAATAGACACGGCGGATTAGCGCCGGAGATTGACGCCCGGAAAGTCTCAGGTAAAGGTCAGCCGGTTAAATCCCCCTTCTTCAAACCATGGCCGCGTTGCTTCCATACCGTTTATCTCGATAATATAAACCTCGAGGATAAGATACGCCTTGGCCTTCTGCCGCACACACGCAGTAAGAGTTTCACCGTGGTGCCCCATTGCCGCATGAAGATGAATCTTCGGTTCATTGTTATCCCATAATACGGTGCCGGCCCCTAAAAGCTCCCGGGCCTCCCGCACCTCACGCCAGACCGGTTCAGGGGGCATAACCGGCTCTTTTGGTCCCATAACCACATCGGCCTGCCGCAGCCCGCCCAAAACATGAAACCAGCCGACCCGGATGTTTTCCTTAACGATAATCTCGCGAAGTCCATCTAAAAAATCATCGCCATGATCGAAGCGAACCGTAAAGACTCTTCCCACTGTGCCTGTCCTATATTCCATTCTCCTTCTTCCTTTGCCCGTAAGCGCTCCATGAACACCCTGCTGCACGCGCTCAAGCCCCCCAATATACAGGGAGTATAATCGGGGAGACTCGATCCCGCCCAGCAGGGCGTCCCTGAAACGCTTACATCCCGTGGTGTTTCTAACCCTTGAGGTGTGTGTTGATCGCTAACCTTTGCCCCGCCTCTTCAAACTGAAGACGTTGGCTGACCGCTCTTAATTCCCTGAAAATTTCGCGCCGGTAAATGGTATTGCGTGACCTTGCATACCGCCAGGCCGATTTTTTTAAAACAGTCGGATCAAGTCCTGGAAATTTTTTCACTGCCAGCGCCACCATCTCACTCGGCCAATCAGGCTGCCATGTTTCGCCGTCGGCAATGGACTCTTCAAACTTTTGCAGGGCCTCATTGACTATTGCGTCCCTGAGCCACTCCAATTCGTGGAACTCCTGTTTTTTCCTTAAAGACGATCCTTTACGTTTTTCCAAAAAATCATATATTTCATCAAGGGATTCTTGCCGTAAGAGTTTGGCGACATATTTAATCTGCCTTTTTTTGGCCCCGCCCTTCAGGGTTCTTGCCCTTTTAATTTCATCGCCGAGCAATGGTTCACATGGTAATTTAGCAAGATCGCCGGCCGGCAGGCCGACCAATTCCCGCGCCACCGTTTCCACCGCCTTAAACCGCCTCTTTACTTCCGACTTGCTGAGTAATTTTCCCATACATTCATTCGTGGTAAGTGACAACAGGGCACGAACAGTTTTTCCGGCAAAGCCGGTTTTGCCTTGGCCCTGAAGACCAGGTTTTCTCTGTAAAAATAAACTTTAACAAGCCGCGTATGTTGTGGTATCATCAGCCTGAATTTTTTATAAAGATACAATAACACAATACGGCGGACAAGACGTAAATACCCTTGGTGCCGGCAAAGGAGAAAATATGATTCAGGAACAATATTTTTTCATCGAGCAGCCAACCAAAATCAACTTCGGCGTCAAGGCCGTTGCCGGGCTCGCTCGGCTTGTCAAACAACTGCGGGGCACAAAAGTCCTTTTGGTTGTTGATCCGGGACTGCAACAAGCCGGACTCACGGACAAAATAACAAATCCACTGACAGAGGCGGCAATCCCCTTTATCATATATGACCGCGTTGATCCGGAACCCGGCCTGCAACTGGCGGATGACGGCGCGCGCCTGGCCGGAGAGGCGAAGGCGGACTGTGTTGTCGGCGTGGGAGGCGGTTCGGCCCTGGATGTAGCCAAGGCGATCAGCATCCTGCTGACCAACGGCGGCAAGGCCGAAGATTACCTGGGGCTTGACAAAATAAAAAAACCGGGCGTCCCGAAAATTATGGTACCCACCACGGCCGGAACCGGATCGGAAGTAACATTTACCGCTGTCTTTATCAATGAAAAAACCAAATCAAAAGGCGGCATGAACGGCGCGCCCCTTTATCCGGATGCCGCCATCCTTGATCCCGAACTTACCATCAGCCTGCCGGCAAAGCTAACCGCCTCAACAGGGATTGACGCCTTCACCCACGCGCTGGAAGCCTTTGTGTCCACTCAGGCCCATGCGATTTCGGACATGTACGCCCTCAAGGCCATGGAATTAATCAGCCACAATATAGGCTTGGCTTACGCCAACGGCGACAACCTGGAAGCCCGATCCGCCATGCTTCTCGGCAGCCTGCTCGGCGGCAAGGCCTTAGCCACCGCCGGCGTCGGGTTGGTCCACGCCATGGCTTATCCCCTGGGCGGCATGTTTAATATTCCTCACGGCCTGGCAAATGCGGTTCTGCTGCCTTATGTTGTTGATTATAACATTATCGGCAATCCGCAAAAATTTGCAAAGATATCGGCAGTTATGGGATATGACGGCACATGTTTAAGCGAACGGGAAGCCGCCCGGACGGCGGTGACGGCCATCCGTCAACTCAACACCGATATCGGCATTCCCGACAGTCTTGCCCGGCTTAACATCCCGGCAGACAAAATTCCGGAAATGGCCAGAATCGCACTCACCGTAACCAGACCGGTCGAGAACAACCCGCGGCGGCCGAGTCTGGACGACGTAATGGCTATCTATCACACGGCATCAGGAAGATAACTGCGCGATGCCGTCCCATATCCGACCAGCCGTTTCCTCTTTGGTGAGCAGGGGCAGGCTTTCTTCCCGGCCGTCCCGATCCACCAGAATCACCTGGTTGGTTTCAGCCCCAAAGCCGACCTCGTCGCCAACTATATCGTTGATTACAATAAGATCGAGATTCTTATCCTTAAGCTTTCGCCGGCCTGCCGCCAGATGATCGCGGCTTTCCGCGGCAAAACCTGCCAAAAATGCTGTATTGCCGGCTTTTTTCAACTCGCCCAGCTCTTTAAGTATATCTTCGTTGCGAACCAGTTTTAGTTCGGCGGGCGAAGCGGTTTTTTTTATTTTATGAAGCGCCTTCTCCATAGGACGATAATCCGAAACCGCCGCGGCCATCACAATTACCGAGACACTATCCGCGCGGCGCAAAACAGCCGTCCGCATCTCCGCGGCGGTATTAACCCGGACGACTTCGACCCCGGGCGGTGGCGATAAAACGGTAGGGCCGGTGACGAGAGTAACCGCCGCGCCACGGCGCCGCGCAATACGGGCCAGGGCAAAACCCATCTTGCCGGTAGAGCGATTGCTCAGATGACGGACCGGATCAAGAGGCTCCCGCGTGGGTCCGGCTGTGATTAAAACGGAACGATCACATAAATCCTGCGGCGAAAGGGCTTTCAGCATGGCCTCCCGGACCGTATCCCAGTCAGCCAACCGGCCGGGGCCCTCCTCGCCGCAAGCCAGCGAACCGCTCGACGGTTCGACAATCACATAGCCGAAGCCCTTTAAGCGCGCGAGGTTCTCCTGCGTGGCCGGATGATTGAACATCCGACTGTTCATGGCCGGGCAAATTAAAACCCTGGCGTCTGTCGCCAATATTACCGTGGCAAGCAAATCATCCGCCAGACCATTGGCCAACCTGGCAATTGTGCCGGCCGTGGCCGGCGCCGCCAATATCAAATCATGGCCGCGAGCCAGGGAAATATGCGGGATATGTTCGCTGTCCGACGCATCAAACATACCCGTAAAAACCCGGTTGCCGGAAAGCGCTGCAAAGGTAAGGGGCGAGACAAAACGGCAGCCGGCCTTGGTCATGGCCACTGTAACCCCCGCGCCATCCTGCCGCAAATTCCGGACCCATGCCGC
The DNA here is from genome assembly GCA_964460745.1 of uncultured Desulfobulbia bacterium. Taxonomy (GTDB): domain Bacteria; phylum Desulfobacterota; class Desulfobulbia; order Desulfobulbales; family BM004; genus CAYWUR01. The sequence continues at coordinate 11,436 of CAYWUR010000021.1, forward strand.
CGCCTTGTAGGCGGCGATACTGCCGGTCACGCCCAGTAGAATCTTCTTGCCTTTCAAATTTTCAGACACGACGACTCCTATCAGCCTGCCGTTTTAATAGTCGCATAGTTTTTTTTGATTAACGGTAACTATTCAGTAGGGGCAATAAATTCCCATAAACCCGTAACCGTAACTGTTCAGGTAAGCGAACGCAGTGAGACTCCGGATGTGCCCCAGCTCGGAGTCTACGCTTACCTCGTTCGTTTCGACCTCCGATGCGTACTCCCTGTACGTGAGGAGGTCGAAACGAACGAGGTAAGCGCAGACTCCGAGATGGGGTGCAGCTGAACAGTTACAATTAACGAAGGATTTCCTCACCAAAGGGGGACTTATCCTTCCGGCTGGGAATATTCTGGGTAACATAGATATAAACTTCGGTTTTGCCGGAAAATTTCGAGTCGAAAATATTAATCAAACAGGTCTTGTCGGCTTTGACAAAAGCCAGCAACACCTTTTCATATTTGACCGAACCGGACAGCCTCCACTTGTTTTTGGCCATAGTGCTTACAAAAAAATCTGTTAAGGAATTAACCTCAACCCGCCCTGAAAAACTCAAAATTCCGCCGACAAAGGAATCGGTTTTGACATACATGCTGTCGGCGCGGTTCCATTGCAGCTCGCTGGGGATCAATATATCCCTTAACTCACCGGCAACATACGGCACACTCTCCGGCGGCGTTTCTTGCGGTATGGCGGCTGCCGGCGTTTCCGCCTTATCCTGCGACGTAAAATTCATCCCGGCACAACCGCCCAGTAAAAACAGGGCCGGCACTAAACAAAACGGCATAATCAGTCTCGCGATCTTCGTCATTATATGGTTCTCCTTGTCTTATTTGACATAATCTCAACTTTCTGAGTTGTTTAACGGTTTGATTTTGCGTTGTTTATCGATATGG
>CAYWUR010000022.1:0-12253 GCA_964460745.1 uncultured Desulfobulbia bacterium
CTTTTTTTTGATTGATTTTGCTTTTTTATGCCTTGTGTCGATGTCCAAGAGGACAGAAGCAAGGAGTGAATCTTATTCTTACGGTTAAATAAAGATGGACCACAAGATGGAATTACTGGCGCCGGCCGGCAGCCTGGCTGTTTTTGAGACGGCGATAGAGCAAGGGGCCGATGCTGTTTATATCGGTGCGCCGGCTTTAAACGCCAGGGCTTTGGCCAGGAATTTTACCAGGGCGGAACTTGCAGCCATGGTTTCCTATGCGCATCGGCAGGGGGTCAAGGTTTATCTGGCCATGAACAGCCTGCTCAAGGAGGACGAAATCCCTCTGGCCGTGGAAAGTCTGGCTTTTTTTGCCGCTATAAAGCCGGATGCCTTGATTATCCAGGATCTGGGGATTTATTACTTGATAAAAACATATTTTCCCGAATTGCGTATACATGCCAGTACGTTAATGGCCGCGCATAATTCCATGACGGTTCAACATTTTGCCCGTATGGGATTTAGCCGGGTGGTTCTGGCCCGCGAATTAAGCCTGCGGGAAATCAGCGCTATTCATAAAAAAAACAGCGTGGCCCTTGAGGCCTTTGTGCATGGCGCTCTCTGCTTCAGCTATTCCGGCCTGTGTCTGTTCAGCAGTTATCTGGGTGGCAAGAGCGGTCTGCGGGGGCGTTGTGTGCAGCCTTGCCGCCGGCGTTATGCCTGGGCGGCCAAAAGGGGGGGCCGGGCTTCGACCGGTAAGGGTGGCTATTTATTTTCCATGAGCGATCTGGCCGGCATTGATCTGCTGCCGCAATTGCGGGCCGCGGGGATTACTTCCTTGAAGCTGGAGGGCCGACTACGCAGTGCCAACTATGTGGGCGCCGTGGTCAAGGCCTACCGAACGGTGCTGGATACCATGGATGCTGATGCCGCAACCAGGGAAAACGCCCTGCGCCGTGCCAAGGAATATCTGCGGGAATCGATGGGCAGAAGAACAACAAGCGGTTATTTCCCGGCCTCGCCGCCGGATATCATCGTGCCGCAGCATTCCGGCAACATCGGTATTTTTATGGGCCGGGCCGGCACGCCGGTTAAGGACGGTCGGGTTCGGTTAACCCTGAAGGCGCCCTTGGCCGCGGGCGACCGGCTCCGCCTGCATCAGGAAAAATCGGGAGAACGGCTTTCTTTTACCGTAAAAATGATGTGGGAGATCGGGGGCAAGACGGTACGGGAGGTCAAGGCGGCGGCGCAAGGCGTGCGGGTCGATATCAAAATCCCGGCCCAGGCGACGGTCGGGGACAGTCTTTTTAAGGTTGACAGGCGGGAGAGACGGCTGCTTGAGGGGAATAATCGAGTCGGTAAATGTAAGATTAATAATAAGAAGGCAATGGTGCTTGTTGACCGTACCCGGCTGCAAAAGGTCCTGGCGGCGCTGGCCGTAAAACCGGACCGTTCCCATAGCCGGCGCCGGAAAACGGCCGGGCCGCCAAAAGACAAGGCCCAGCCGGCTTTGTGGCTGAAGGTTGATAATCCGAGGATGCTGGCCGGACGTCTGCCGATTATGCCGGAGCGGATTGTGGTATCCCTCGGCAGGCAGACGATAGCGCGGTTGGCGGGGATGAAGAAATTTTTAAAAAGATATCGGCGCAGGATTATCTGGTCTCTGCCCCCGGTTATCAGGGAAGAGGATCTCGATTTTTATCGCAAGACCATAAGACATTTATTGGCCGACGATTATAAAACATGGCAGATAGGGCATATCGGCCAGTGTCGCTTTTTTGAGGCCGGGCCGCGGCCGGTTCGGCTTGTCGGCGATTATACCTTGAACATCTTAAACAGTTTGAGTCTGGAGACGCTTAAGCAATTCGGTATCGAACAGGCGCAGATCGGCATCGAAACGGACCGGGAAAATTTACAGCGGGTCTGCGGCAGCTTGTCCGGCCGGCGTCGGCAGCCAAAAGGCCGGCGGGGCAGGGGAACGGCTCTCGATTGCGGCCTGACGGTATATGGGATGCCGCCGCTTTTTACGGCCAGGCTGACCGACGCCCATTTTCAGTATGGCCGGCAGTTTATAAGCCCCAGGGGGGAAAGGTTTGTTCTCGAAAAAAGCAGCGGCCTGACGCTGGCCCTGCCGGAAAAACCATTTTCCCTGCTGGGGCTGCTGCCGGAACTCGCGGCCGTGGGAGTAGAATACGTGGTGATCGATTTGTCACATATGAAAACAGGCAGGCACGGCATTGAAGACCTCGGTCGGCAGATAGCCGGCGCCGGGCGGCGGCAACGCCTCGGCGCCTTTAATTATCTCGGCAGCCTTGAATGATGGCGCCGCCTTTTTTCCTTCCGGCTTCTGTCAACCTGCCGCCGGTCCTGAAGCCGGTACGACGAAGTCCCGCGCGATATAGCCGGATTCACCGGATGGCAGTTCCACATACAACCACGCCGAAGAGATCCAGCGCACGGTCAGGATATCGCCTTTATGAACCTGTCTGATAATGGAAAATTTCTTGTCCGGTCCAAAACGCACATTTAATGCGGCCGCCGTGACCGACACCTTTTCTCCCGCCGTAAAAACCGGCCGGCTTCCAACCGCGGTGTTGCTAACCACTGCCGTCTCCGGCGGGGGAGGGGGCGCGACAACAATATAGCCGGTGGGGACCTCCCGGTAAAAAATATTATTCCAGTTGAAATACACGCCGCCACCGAGCAGCACTCTTCGGCGGCCGCCGGGAATGGTACGGACGACAATGCCGACCGGCGGCCGGGCCGTGGCATAGCCCCACGGCCTTTTGCGATAAAAAATGCCGTGTCTGTAATAGTAGATTCTTCGGCCGGCATGAATTTTTTTATAGGCGGCCGGTGGGGCGGTGACGAGCCGGCGGGGATGATGTCTCCGCCGATGAACCTGGTGGTGGCGGGTAAATGCCGAGGCGTCATTGGCGGTTAATCCAAGCAGGCCAAAGGTCATGACCGAGACGAGCAGTATGCCGATAAACGGTTTTTTAAACTGTAGCATGGCGTTTTCTCCTCGTTGAGCGGGCTTATAATTGAATATAATCATTGTTCTTTACGAATTCAGTATTTTTCCTGCCGGGGCCGGTCGTCATTGAATGCGCCCCGGTGTTCGGCTCTTTCGTGCCATCGCCGCCGTTGTTTTTCTCTGAGTTCGCGGTACTGTTCCATTTGTTCGCCGGTGAGAATTCGTTTGAGCTGCGCTCCGGTCGATTTGTCAATCTCAGCCATTTCGCGGCGGACGGCCTCTCGCATCTTACGCCGCTGCGGGGCGAATTTCTCGAACACCTCCTTGCGGCTCTCCCGGTCATCGGCTATTATCGGCGCAATGGCAGCCGTTTGTTCCTCGGTCAGATCGAGCCGGTCCGCCAGCATGGTGGTGATTTGTTCCGGGGAACGCCGCATTCCCTTGCCGGGCCGGGCCTCCCCCGTTTGCGGCAGCATGGCAATAAGAACGGCGGCCAGCAGGAATACCGCGATCGTGCCGTATGTCCGGTGATCAGTTGCTTTGTCCATGATGTTTTGCTTCTCTTGGTGTTGTTTTGTCATAATAGTCTCCTATGGTAACTTTTAACCGATTCCGGGGGCCGGCACCCAGGTGGCGCAACTCCCCCGCTTTTCCTTTGCTTTCACTCTAAGCTTTTTTTGAGTAATGTTCAGTTAAATTACTGTAAATTCATGTTAAGTTTTGTTAAGAAACGCCTGCCGCCCTTAACAAAATTTAACAGTCGATATGTTCGCATTGCGGTAAGGTGTTGTAATCGATAGAAACGGCAAAGGGGATTTATCCATGATCCGCATTCTGGTTATTGATGATGATATCGAGCTCTGCGAACTCCTGAGCGATTATCTCGGCGCGGAAGGTTTTGATGTGGAGACGGTTAACGACGGCCGGCAGGGGGTTGCAAGGGCGCTTGCCGGCAGACATGCGCTGGTGGTACTCGATGTGATGTTGCCCGAACTTAATGGTTTTGAGGTGTTGCGCAGAATCAGGGCCGCCTCGAAAATTCCGGTTCTCATGCTGACCGCCAGGGGTGATGACGTTGACCGCATCGTCGGTTTGGAAATGGGGGCGGACGATTACCTGGCCAAGCCCTTTAACCCCAGGGAACTGGTGGCGCGGATTCGGGCCGTGCAGCGCCGATCCGGATCGGATCATGGTCATGACGATGTCGGATCAAAACGTCCCAACGTTCTGCGGGCCGGCGATATTGACATGCAGCTGGACAGCCGTACGGTTTTGCGGGCCGGGAAAAACGTGGAAATGACAGCTGTCGAGTTTTCCCTTCTCCATGAACTTCTGCAAAAAACCGGGCAGGTCGCCACCAGGGAGTATCTGGCGGAAAAGGTCCTGGGCCGGAAGCTGGCGATGTTTGACCGCAGCATTGATGTGCACATCAGCAGCCTGCGTAAAAAACTGGGCGTCAATCCGGCCGGCGGTGAGCGGATCAAATCCGTGCGTGGTGTAGGCTATCAGTATATCCCCTATATTCCTTAAAATCCGGGCCGATAAAAATCATGCGGAAACTATTTGTTAAGATATTTCTGTGGTTCTGGCTGACCACCACATTGATCGGCGTGATTCTTGTTATTCTGGCGTTGACGACGAAGCCGGGAGATGCGGCAAAGGCCCGTTACGCCGGCCGGCTTATTCCCTACGGCAGACAATTGATCCGGGCCTATGAAGATGACTCTCCCGAGGGCCTCAGGAGAAAAATTAAACAGATCGAGAAAAAGGAGCGGGTACGGCTTATTTTCTATAACGCGCAAAGCGGGCCGATCAGTACCCGGCCGTTGCGGCCATTGCGCCGGAGAATAGTGGAAAGGGCGGCCAGGGCCGCCCTGGAACGGAGGCCGGCCGATGAACGGCCTGAATGGCCGTGGCGGAAGAGGCGTCGGCTGGTCTTGCCGTTGGGGCAGGATTATGTGCTTTTTGCCGAAGTGCCGCCGCCTTCGCGGCTGGAAAGTCTTTTAAACCCCCGAGCCCTAACCTTGCGATTGCTTGTGACCTTTCTGGTGGCGGGCATTGTCTGCTATCTGCTTGCCCGTTCGCTATCGATGCCGATAACCAGATTAAGGAAGGCCACCCAGGCGATCGCTGACGGTAATTTGTCTATTCGGGTGGCGCCCGTTACCAAGGGGCAGATCAGCGAGATTGCCGATTTGGCGACTGATTTTGATCAGATGGCGGCGCGGCTTGAGAGCCTGTTGCATTCTCGGCAGCGGCTGCTTCGCGATATTTCGCATGAATTACGCTCGCCGCTGGCCCGGCTTAATGTGGCCCTGGAATTGGCGAGGCAACGCACCGGTCCCGAGGCCTTGGCGCCGCTGGACAGAATCGCCAAGGAGGCCGATCGGCTCAATGATCTTATCGGCCAGCTATTGACGCTGGCTCAGCTTGAAAATCAGACCGAGATGAGCGGCGTGGAACGTCTTGATATGTCGTTGTTTCTTGAAAAAATTGTGCAGGATGCCAACTATGAAGTGCAAAATCGCCAACGCGGCGTCCACCTGGCCGCGGATCGGGAGATGGTGGTGCAGGGCTCCCGTGAGTTGCTGCACAGGGCGATCGAGAATGTGATTCGCAATGCCTTGTGGTATACGGCCGCGGACTCGACGGTCGAGGTTGGCCTGGATAAATACGTCGGACAAGGCGCCTTTGCGCAAATTACGGTGCGTGATTACGGCCCCGGAGTCCCGGCGGCGGTTCTTGCCGAGTTGTTCCGGCCTTTCTATCGGGTAGGCGAGGCTCGTGACCGGCAAAGCGGCGGCGCGGGGGTCGGCCTCGCTATTGCCGAGCGCGCAATTCGATTGCATGGCGGAAGGATAAAGGCCGCCAACGCCGACGGCGGCGGGCTTATCGTTACGATTCTTCTGCCTCTTGGGCAGGCGGTCTGACTATTTGCCGCGCTGCAAGCCGGGCCATATTATGGTGTGGATCTGGAGTTGCAGCCTCACCGGCAATTCGTCGGCGAGGATCAATTCCGCCAGCGTGGCCGGCTCCATATCGGCGGTGACCGGGGAGAAAAGGACAGCAGCTTTCCGGTGCAGGGCGTATTTTTTGAGAATGCGCACGGCCCAGTCATAATCCTGCCGTGAACTGATGACGAATTTGATTTCATCTTTCAGCCGTTTACGGCGGGAGAGATAATGCAGGTTATTAAAATCCATCCGGTCGTGCATGCCGCTGCCCGGGCATTTGATGTCCATGATTTTGATGACCGGCGCCGGCACCTCGGCCAGACTCATGCTGCCGTTGGTCTCCAGCAGAACGGTCCTGCCCGCCGCCGTTAATCTCTCCATGAGCGGATAAACATTTTTCTGTAGCAATGGTTCGCCGCCGGTGATTTCAACCAGCGCGGCGGGATGCGCCGCGGTCATGTCCAGCAGTGCGTCCACCGTATGCCGGCGTCCCTTTTCCAGGTAAGCATATCGGGAGTCGCAATAGCGGCAGCGCAGATTACAGCCCGCCAATCTGATAAATAAACAGGGGTAGCCGGCATAGGACGATTCGCCCTGGATGCTGTAAAAAACCTCTGAAACATCAAGCAGCAGAGGGGTGGTTGCCAAAGTAGGACACTCCTGTGCTGTCTGTTTCGCCGACGGTTATGCTGTAAAGTTGATAATAGTCGCCGGTAAGATCTTTTTTAAGCTGGTTGAAGATATGGACGGCGATGTTTTCCGAGGAAGGATTTTTCGCGGTAAAGGCGGGATGTTCGTTCAGATCCCGGTGGTCGAGTTCGTCTATAACCTTTTTTACCGCCTGCTTTACCTGTCTGAAATCTACGCCCATCCCCAGTTTGTCGAGTTCCGTGGCGCGGACCGTCACCTTGACATGCCAGTTGTGACCATGCGGTTTTTCACAGTTGCCGGGATATTCCCGTAAGTGATGACCTGCTGAAAAATGGGTTTTAATAAAGATATGAAACATGTTGCCCCTCTAAAATTATGAGTGATTTATGTGAAAATGATACATATAAACGAAAAGTAAACTTGAAAACAGCGCATTTTTTGAATAGTTTCTATATCCTTAAATTGACGGACTCGTAAAAAGTCCAGGACGGACTTTTTACGAATACATCAACAATAGCATAAAAAAGGAGAAAAAAACAGCATGGCCGATATTGCCCCATTTCGTGGCCTGCGCTTTAACCCGGATAAAATAGACAGGCTGGAGGATGTTGTTTCTCCTCCGTATGATGTCATTAATAGAAAGGTTCAAGCCGAACTCCTCGAAAAAAATCCCTATAATATGATCCAGCTGGATATTACAAAAGATTGTGATACGACTGGAGATCCGGAGGAACGCTATGCGCGGGCCAGGAATTTTTTTGAACAATGGCAGAGTGAGGGCGTTCTTGTTCGTGATGAGACGCCGGCCATCTATCTCTACCAAATCGATTATGCCCATCCGAGCGGTCGGCATTTGAGCCGTAAAGGGTTGGTGGCGCTTGTCCGGCTGGCGGATTTTACGGAAGGCGTCATCAAACCGCATGAAAGAACCTTCGGGCCGGTTACGGAAGACCGGCTGAAGCTGATGTCCAACTGTCATGCCCAGTTTTCTCAGATTTTTTCGCTTTATGCCGACGAAAAGGGCGAGATTGTTTCCCGCCTTGAGGCGGTCAGACCCGGCCGGCCGGCCTGTACGGCATATGACGGAGACGGCAATGTTCATACCCTCTGGCCGGTTACGGACAGGGACGCGCAAGCAGCGGTTCAGCGATTATTTCAGAATAAAGCGCTTTATATCGCGGATGGCCATCATCGTTATACCACAGCGCTCAATTTTCGGAATATGGCCAGGGAACGTGGGGAACTGACGCCGGATAGCCCATATAATTATACAATGATGTATCTCTGCGGCATGGAGGATCCCGGCCTGACGGTTCTGCCGACCCACAGGCTGGCAAAGTTGCCGGGCCGTATCAGCGTGGATGATTTGACGGCAAAACTGGGCGCCGGCTTCCACATAGAGGAAATGAAAAACGGCGGCAGAGAGAGTCTGCTTGCCGAGGTTATGGCCCTGATGGATGAAAGAGGTAATATCGGGGGGGGCGCCGCGATCCGGGGGGCCTTGTTCGGTCTTTACCATGCGGGCGAGGATCGTTGTTTCCTGCTGACCCTGCAAGCCGGCTGTGTGGAAAAAATTTTGGCGGGCCGCCGGCATCCAGCCTTGCGTGATCTTGATGTCGTTGTCCTTTCCGACCTCGTGCTTGATCATTTTCTCGGGGTTCCCGCCGCCCGTTGTGAAAATGAAAATCTTATCAGCTATTTCAGCGACCCGGATGAGGCCCTTGATGTGGCGGTGAAGGAAAGCTCGAATAATGAACAGACCACGCCGGTTCTTTTTCTGCTTAATCCGACGCCGGTTACCCAGGTCAGGCGGGTGGCGGATGCCAGTCTTTCCATGCCCCACAAATCCACCTTTTTCTATCCAAAAGTTCTGACCGGTCTGCTTTTAAACAAAATTATTCCCACAGAAAGGGTGAAGACCATTTAATGGGTATCCCCGGTGGGCGCCGGCGGCAAGGTGCAAGTAAAAGGACGATCTCCGGCCGTGAATGTTCTTTAGATTCCCTGTTTGACGGGCGTTTGCAATGTCTACAGCACAGACGGGGCTACCGATTTTCCATTGACGCGGTTCTGTTGGCCCATTTTATCAAGCCGAAGCCTGGTGATCATATCCTGGATCTCGGCGCCGGTTGCGGTATTATCTCGTTGATCCTTGCCTATCGATGGCCCTCGGTAACCGTGGCCGCCCTGGAAATACAGGCCGAGCTTGCCGGTCTGCTGCGCCGCAGTCTGGCGCTAAACGCCCGGCAGGGTCGGGATTATCAGGAACGGTTGCGGGTTGTCACGGGAGATTTGCGTGAGATTAAGAGGTGTATTGAACCGGGCTCCTGTCAGTGGGTGGTCTGTAATCCGCCGTACCGGAAGCAGGCTGCCGGCCGGTTGAATACCGGGACGGAGCAGGCCCTGGCGCGGCATGAACTTAATGCCGATCTCGCGGCCGTTGTCAGGGCGGCCGCAGTCGCCGTTAAAAACAGGGGGCGGGTTGCCATGGTTTATCCGGCCGGTCGGGGTGCCGTTCTTATGCATGCCCTGAAAGATGTCAATCTTGAACCGAAGAGACTGCGGACGGTATACAGTTACCCCGGTGGTGACGGCAAGTTGTTGTTGCTGGAGGCCATGAAAGGCGGCGGCGAGGAACTTAGAATCATGCCGCCGTTTTATATTTATCAGGAACCGAAAGGTGTCTATTCGCCGGAAATGGCCCGGTGTTTTGCGGCATGACGGAATGGAGTTGGGCTGCTTTGCTTACCCCTAAGTAACAGGTGAACGGTATGCTTGCTAAAATTTTGAGCAGCGCGATCAGCGGCGTTAATGGCTTGCCCGTGGAGGTTGAGGTGGATATTGCCTTCGGGCTTCCTTCGTTTTCAACGGTGGGGCTGCCGGAAGGCGCGGTGCGCGAGAGCAAGGATCGGGTCAAGGCGGCCATCAAAAACAGCGGTTATGAATTTCCGAGTCGCCGGATTACCGTGAATCTGGCGCCGGCGGATGTGAAAAAGGAAGGCGCCGGTTATGACCTGCCTATCGCCCTGGGTATTCTGGCGGCGGCCGAGGTTGTTAAAAGCGACATCATGGATCGTTATGCCGTGATTGGTGAACTTTCCCTCGACGGCGGCGTGCGGCCGGCGCGTGGTATTTTGCCGATGGCCATGTCGGCCCGGCAGGCCGGACTCCGTGGCATCCTGGTGCCGACGGCCAATGCCCGTGAGGCGGCGGTGGTTGACGGCATCAGGGTGATCGGCGTTGAAACCCTGCATGAAGCCGCGGAGTTCCTGGCCGGCATTATCGACATAACCCCGACCAGGGTGGAGCTGGCGGATATTTTTGACAACGATGCCTGTTATGACGTGGATTTTGATGAAGTCAAGGGGCAGGAACATGCCAAGAGGGCCCTGGAGATCGCGGCGGCCGGTGACCACAATGTGTTGATGAAGGGGCCGCCCGGTTCGGGCAAGACCATGCTGGCCCGGCGTTTGTCCACCATCCTGCAGGATCTTACCTTTGATGAGGCGCTGGAAACCACCAAGATATACAGTGTCATGGGTTTGCTCCCCGCGGATACCCCTCTGCTTACCAATCGACCGTTCCGGGCGCCGCATCATACTATTTCCGACGCCGGTCTGGTCGGCGGCGGGCAAATGCCGCATCCCGGCGAAGTCTCCCTGGCCCATAATGGTGTGCTGTTTCTGGATGAAGCGCCGGAATTTAGAAAGAATGTTCTGGAGGTCTTGCGCCAGCCCTTGGAGGACAGCTCGGTAACCATTGCCAGGGTCGCCCATACCCTGAGCTTCCCGGCTCGATTTATTCTGGTGATGGCCTTGAATCCCTGTCCTTGCGGATATCTTGGCGACTTAAAGCATAACTGCACCTGCACCGCCGTGCAGATTCAGCGTTACGAGAGCCGCCTGTCCGGGCCGTTGCTGGACCGTATCGATCTGCACCTGGAGGTGCCGGCCGTAAAGTTCAAGGAAATGACAAGCGGCGGGGACGGCGAATCGTCCGCTGCGATTAAGCGGCGCGTTGCCCAAGCCCGGGCGGTCCAAAAGGATAGGTATAAGCGCCGCCGGAAGATTCACTGCAACGGCCAGATGGGACCTAAAGAGATTAAAAAATACTGCGGCCTTGACGCCGCCTCTCAGGCGCTGCTTGAACAAGCCATCGACTCCCTGGGCCTCTCGGCCCGTTCCTATCACCGAATCCTCAAAATCGCTCGCACCATCGCCGACCTGGACGAGAATGACACGCTCAAGTCCGGTCATGTGGCCGAGGCCATTCAGTACCGGCGGCTTGATCGGCGGCAAGGTATTTAATTAAAAAACTTTATCTTGACACGGCGGCAACCCGCGGTTACTTTATTGGCATATGCACGAAACGTTTGCCGGCTTAAGGTGAACCTAAGATACGGAAATTTGGTAACTGATACCGTAAAAATATTAGATTCTTGCGTTTATGGGGTACCTGAGATCAGAAAAAATGAAAATATTATTAGTTTGGCCCACAGAGGACGAAATATTGGAATTCCGGCAGGGGTTGGAGAAATCCAATGTCGAGATTATTAGAGCCTCTTCCGGCGAAGAGGCCCTGAAATCCGCCAAGGATAACCGAAACATCGCCCTTGTCGCTGTTGCTGAGGAACTTTCCGATATGAGCGGGCTGGAATTCGCGCGAAAGCTGCTTGTCATCAATGCCATGATCGGTTGCGCGGCGGCAAGCCGTTTACCGGCGGCCGAGTTCCATGAGCAGAGTGAGGGCTTGGGGATATTAATGCAACTCCCCATAAAACCAGGGGCGAAAGCAGGCGAAGACCTGCTGTCCCGTCTGGCCGGGATTGGTATGACATGATAATAAGTATTGCAAGCGGCAAGGGCGGCACGGGCAAAACGACAATCGCCGCCAACCTGGCTGTTTCACTGCCTGTCACGCAAATTCTTGATTGCGACGTGGAGGAGCCTAACGTTCATCTGTTTCTTAAACCGGATATAGAGTATCGGGAAGAGGTAGAAACAACCATACCGGTAATAGATGAGAATCTCTGCAACGCCTGCCGAAAATGTGTTGACATCTGCCGTTTTCGCGCCCTAACTCTGATTGGCGATAGTATATTGACCTTCTCTGAGATGTGTCATAGCTGCGGCGGCTGTCTGGCTGTTTGTCCGCAGGGCGCCGTCAGTGAAAAGAATCGACAATTGGGGATTATTGAACGGGGTAAAAAGAACAACGTCTCTTTTGTTCACGGTCTGCTCCGCGTTGGAGAATCAATGGCCCCGCCTTTGATAAAAAGGGTGCGTTCCTACTGCAAGCCGAAAATGATCAATATAATCGACGCGCCGCCCGGTACCTCGTGTCCGGTAATCATGGCAACCAAGGATACCGATTTTGTTGTTCTGGTAACCGAGCCGACCCCCTTTGGTCTTCATGACCTGAAACTGGCGGTGGAGGTGGTAAAATTGTTGGCCATCCCCATGGGCTTGGTGATTAACCGGGCCGATATGGGGGACGATAAGGTCTTGCAATACGCGGAATCGCAGCAAATTCCCATTCTTATGAGCATTCCTTTTAAAAGAGAAATAGCCGCCGCCTACTCCAGGGGAGAACTTTTTGCTCAAACTTTTCCCGAGTGGCAAGAACTATTCCTGGAGATGTTTGCTGAAATTATCGCAATAACGAAAAGGGTGGAAGGATGAAGGAATTTGTT
>CAYWUR010000023.1:0-12222 GCA_964460745.1 uncultured Desulfobulbia bacterium
TCGGAGGTCGAAACGAACGAGGTAAGCGCAGACTCCGAGCTGGGGCACATCTGAAAGTTACGGTTACGAGTTTAGGGTAATTTGTTGCCTTTGCTGAATAGTTACTTTTCTTTAAATCATTTCCTCGGAGCACCGCTGGAACCTACAGCCGGTCACAGGGGGAAAAGTATCCGACAGGCATCTGGATTCACGTCCTATCTATCATGATGCCGTCGTGGCGAATCGCGAATCGAAATCATTACTTAGCCGTCGGCATATTTGTTACGAATCCATTTATCATTACAACATAAAAAAAGAAAAAACAAAACGGATAACAAATTCTATGGGGGGGAAAAAATTACGACTGGCTCTCCTTGTCGGCGGTTCATCCGGAGAACGTGATGTTTCTCTCAAAGGAGCGGACGAGGTATACAGAGCACTCGATCATAACAAATATGAGGTGCGACGTTATGATATCCCTACCGACCTTGGCCGGTTGACCGCCGACGCCGGCGAACTTGATGTGGCTTTTATCTTACTGCATGGCAGACATGGCGAAGATGGGACAATACAAGGATTGTTGGAATTGCTGGGAATCCCCTATCAGGGATCAAGTGTCCTTGGCAGTGCTGTGGCCATGGACAAAAATATTTCCAAAATTCTCTACAGAGAAGCAGGATTAACAGTGCCCGACTGGTTGATGGTTACGCCGGCTGACGCAGATGAGCCAAAACGTCTCCTGAAGCATTTAAGGCTTCCCTTGGCAATTAAGCCATCGCGCCAGGGCTCCAGCCTGGGGATAAGCATAGCACGATTCCAGGATGAACTCGCCGACGGCCTTACTTTGGCATTTAATTATGACAAAGAGGTCGTTGTGGAAGAATATATTACCGGCAGGGAAATTACAGTGGGAGTATTAGGGAACGACAAACTTACCCCTTTGCCCATGGTCGAAATAATCCCTGTCAAGGGATCTTCCTTTTTTGACTATAAGGCAAAATACAAGGCCGGCGGGTCAGAAGAAGTTTGTCCGGCCGAACTGAGCGAGGAACTGACGACAAAGGCAAAAGAATGCGCTCTCACGGCACACCGCGCCCTGCAACTTCGCGGTTATAGCCGCACTGATATGATCATAAAGAAAAACGACATCTATATCTTGGAAACCAACACCATACCAGGCATGACTCCCACAAGTTTACTGCCGCAGGCCGCTGCCGCCGACGGCATTTCCTTTTCACAACTTCTGGATCTGCTGTTGAAAATGGCCCTTGAAAAATGATTCTGGCCAAGGCTGCTGGCTTGGAACCTTTGTGGACGCCCGGTTCGCCGCACTTTCAAAACTCCTTGCTTTCATCTTGATGAAAAATCTTCCTTGCCGGACAGGCCCGCAGTAAAATTTCGATATGTTACGATCTAAGCATAAAACACTGCTGCTATTAACCGTATTAATAACAGAGATCATGCTGTTAACTGGATTACCGCCTGACACAAGGGCCGCTGCCCAGTATTACAGTCAAACGGTAAAAGCCTTTTTGCGTCTCCCCGGCATTAACAAGGAGAAAAAAACGCAAGGAACCGAACTTATTAAAAAACTGGTATATGACAACTCTCGGGGATTCAGGCGGTTTTGTCGAATCCCCGGTGTAACCGCCGATAACGCCTTAAAAGTACTAAATATTATATCAACGCATGCTTTTAATTATGATCAAATGCAAGCTTTCGGGGCAATATGTCGGCAACCGGACATAACTATTGCCGCAGCCTTAAAAAGTTTATACGTCATTACGACATTGCCTTATGCTGCCTGTCGAGTCGTTATTGCTTTTTGCCGCGTTGCAAACGGCGCTGACAACGCCGCGGAAGCATTAGAAATTATTTACAAATTGCCGAGCGCAGCAGCGTGGGCCGGGCAGGTCTTTTTAGAAATACCAAACCAGACTCCCGGCATTGCATTAACCGGCTTATACGCTCTAAAAAAATCCAGAGGGAACGAGGCGTGGGCGGCAGAGGCCTTTTTTAAATTGCCCGACATGACTCCCGAAAATGCAATAAAGGGGTTGGCCTTAATTAACAAATTACAGGGGCATAATGCGTGGTTTGCCAGATCTTTCTTTCTATTATCTAAGAATACACTCCCAAAATCTTTATCATGGTTACAGCATTACTTTATTAAAAGTTATTCCGAACAAGAGCAGATAGTCAATGGCCTGCCTGACAAGGATAAAACTCTGTTGTTAACCATCTATCGAAATGGCAGAGATAATATAATAAGAAAAATTAATGACTTGCACTCTATTACCGACCCAGTTGGCACCGAATTGCAGGAAAGCGGATTATACGATCTCACAATTGAAGAGTTAAGAGAAAAATTTTTATTATTTTCTGACAAAACCAGAGAGTATATTGCCCCGACTCTTGAGGGGCTCACACAAAAAAAAGATAAACATGGTTTGGTGCAATTACTTTATAAAACAACATATCGAGAAAGGAGACAAGTAGCCAAAACCTGTCACGATGCGGAAATATATATTATCCTCGCCCATGGCAGCGAGTTATATGATAGTTCTTTCCGCGATATATTAGTCCCGGAATTGCAGAACCGAATCCACACGGAATACAATGGCCGTTTGTTAAAATTTTTAGGCGCTGTTGATCCGGAGAACAAATTCGTATCTAATTTTATTATCAGTATGGCGCAACGGGGCAAGTTTACTGATTTTATTGCTTATAATAATGATGCACAAAAAAGAATCATCGAGCTTATGGCGTTTTCCGCTTTTCAGAATAAAAAAAACCTGCTGTCGTTTTCCGCGACTTTCATGAAACTTTTACGGGTCGTAACTCCTGATACCCGGCATTTAATAATTACGAAGATGGCTTATGCCATTAACACCGGCAACAACCATACTTTATCAAAGAGCCTGGCGGTAATTCTGCAATATTATTTGACTGATTTTGCCAAGTTATTATCCCCCGCCGATCGAAAAAAAATTAAAGTTATTATCCAAAAACGGGGAACGGATAATTTTGATACCTTCCTCGCCACCCCTTTCGCGCAATGGAGAAAAGATGGCGTCTTGCGAGCATTATCAGTGTTCCATGCCGACGACGATGGAGAAAAAACTTTTACCTCTTATTGTAGGTTGTTATGGCAAAGAGGTTACAGGTTAAGGCTTTCAGCGGTATTCTGTTCCTATCGACCCGCGCCGGAAGATAATCAAGTATACGGAAAGGCCCGCAAGGAAATAGAAGGGTTTGTTGATTCAATTAACAAGCCCGACAAGCAGAGTTTTCTCCTGTTGTTTGAACTCCTAAAAAAATATCGCTTCCCTGTTGACTTTGTTAAAACAATTAACGGCGTCGATATAATTCAGAGCATTTATCTTTATAAGGATCGCGAATTACAGGAAAAAATTCTTGAGCTTTTTATTAAGGGAAAATACGAGATGTTTGCCCAGAGGGGGCATAGTTACTGGCGTAAGGAGCAGTTGCTTAATCCCCTACGGGAAATAATTACAGACGGCATTATCACAGATGATGACTTAACCGATATGCACAGATTTATCAGTATAGGTTCGTGCGGCGGCATGAATTCTTACAAAGAATTGAATGATTTCTTTCAAAATAATGTTGATATTCTCGCAACGATTGGGACCGGCACCCGTTATATCAACAATCTGTACAACTTAAAACTTTTTGAGATTGTCGCAAAAAATCCTGCTTATATTACCTGGAAGGTTGTGGCCCGACAAACAGCCCATATATTTAAACAGAAACACGGTCAGGATTATATCCAGCCAGGCACTCTGCCGGTAATACTACAAAAAATATCAAACCTGGAATAACATATCAGGCTGGCTCCCTGGCACATCTTTTTTCGATGGGTAAAAAAGGTCGCTGTTTAGGGCCAACGTAAATTTGGCGGGGGCGACCAATCCGGCGGTCGGGATCATCCCACATTTCTTTCCAGTGCGCAATCCAACCCGGCAGGCGACCAAGTGCAAAAATAACAGGAAACATATTCGTTGGTATGCCAAGGGCTCGATATATGATGCCGCTGTAAAAATCCACATTCGGATAAAGATGTCGCTCAACGAAGTAATCGTCACTAGTGGCGATTACTTCTATTTCCTTGGCGATTTCCAGAAGTGGATCGTCGATGCCGTGCAAAGAGGCAAGAATATCATCACATGCCCCTTTGATTATCTTGGAACGTGGGTCATGGGTTTTGTATACTCGATGACCGAATCCCGCCAGTCTGAAGGGATCTCGTGGATCTTTGGCCCGTTCAATATACTTCCGGCAATTGTTGCCTCCAGCATAAATTTTTTTCAGCATCTCCATAACTTCCTGGTTAGCGCCACCATGCAATGGCCCCCAGAGGGCGCTGATTCCTGCTGAAATTGAGGCATATAAATTAACCTTGGCACTGCCAACCAATCTGACTGTCGAGGTGGAACAATTCTGTTCATGATCACCATGGAGAATCAGCAACTTGTTGAGGGCCGCCACGGCTTCAGTATTAATCGTATAAGGTTCAACCGGCGAATCAAACATCATGTTGAGAAAGTTAGCAAGGTAAGAAAGATCATGCCGTGGATAAACCAAAGGATGCCCAATTGATTTTTTATAAGAAAAAGCAGCAATAGTTCTTACCTTGGAGATCAGTCGCGCAGACATACTGTCTATATCTTCCATAGGATTTTTCGTCATATCCGGATAAAAATTGCACAGCGAATTTACCATGGAAGAAAGAATGGCCATGGGTGGAGAATTAGCCGGATAGCCATCGAAAAAGCGGATCATATCTTCATGCAGTAAGGCATATTTCCCAAGCATCCGGCTGAAACTATTACGTTCGGATAAAGTGGGAAGACTGCCATGCACCAGCAGAAAAGCAACCTCTACAAATGAGCATTTTCTTGCCAGATCTTCTATCGCGTACCCCCGGTAATTGAGGATTCCCCTCTCGCCGTCCAGAAAGGTAATATTGCTGGCGCAAGAACCGGTGTTCATATAACCGCTGTCCAGAGTTATGTGGCCGGTCTTTGCCCGAAGCGCCCGGATGTCAATCGCTTTTTCTCCTTCGCTTCCTATGACTACAGGTAAGTGATAAATCTTGCCGTCAACTTTAATTTCTGCAGTATGTTGGGTGATATATTTATCCACCATAAGTTAGTGCCTCCTTGATCTCGCTATATGAGGTTGCAAACTAGCTTGGAGTTTACGCAGGAGGCAAGCTATCCACCCGTAGGGGGAAGATGCTTGCCGTTGTAGGGGATGAAGTCTATGGGATGGTGCGCTGTTTCCCGCTTTATTTCATAAGCAAGAGCCATCTTCCAAAACGACAACAATTCAGAATGGCGCATACGCCCTGATGAATTTACAACCAAGATACATTAACATAAGTCCTGCAAATATACAAGAAAGGCTTTTCGGCAAGACAGAGAGTGTTTTGCTGTTAGGGAGGGATGATAAAATATTTTTTGCCCGACAGGTTCATAATAAAAAAACAGCCGGAAAGAAAAAATAAATTTCTCTTTCCGGCTAACAACCATCCCGCAAGCGGGAACAACTAAACATCAAACTTCGGCGGCGCTCTCTGCTTCAGACTCCTCGGACTCTACCGCTTCTTCTTCCGCTTTCATTGATGGATGAGCCACTATTACACATACCTTTTGGGCCTCTTCCTGGATAGTCACGGACTCGGGGATATTAAGGGCGCCGCAAGTTATTCCCGGCCCGCCCATTTCCAAAGAAGTAATATCAACCTCTATCGCATCGGGCAAGTCAAGGGGCAGTCCCTTGACTTGTACGACATCCATTACGACATGCAACTCACCGCCCATGTCGATTCCTTTAGCGACCCCGACAAACCGCAGGGGGACAGGAAGAGTTAAAGGGGTATCGAGAGAAATTTCATAAAAATCAGCATGCACCAAAGTATCATGAACCGGATCCTTCTGAATTTCTTTAAGCATAACATGCCGTTTCGAATTTTCTTTATCACCTATAATCTCAAGGCCGACCACAACATTGTTGCCATGGATTTTAAGCAACTCTTTAGTAAACGCCTTTGTCTCCAGAGAAAGAGGAAGAGAGACGTTTCCCGGCCCATACAAAATAGCCGGGGTGCTGCCTGATCGTCTTAAAGAACGGGCCGCACCCTTCCCAAAATCTTGTCGCACTTTAGCGGCTATATCAAACTTTAACATTTACAATTTCTCCTTACATCACATCTTTAAAGCAAAAACGAATTTGCCGTCTGCTTCGGTGGTTTGCCGACATACACCAAATTATTATACAAAAAGAGAACTCACTGAATCTTCAGAGTGAATACGGCGGATAGCCTCGCCAAGTAAGTCAGAGACAGAAAGCACCTTAATTTTATCGCACGCCAAGGCCGCCCCACGCAGGGGGATACTATTAGTAACCACCAGATTTTTAATCATTGATTTTTCTATACGCTCAACCGCCGGCCCGGACAGGACCGGATGCGAACAACAGGCATGCACCTCTTTAGCGCCGGCTTCAACGAGCATGGCGGCGGCATTACACAATGTACCGGCGGTATCGACCATATCGTCTAATAAAATCGCTGTCTTACCTGAGACATCGCCAATAACGGTCATGGCCTTTGATTCGTTGGGACGATCTCGGCGTTTGTCAATTATAGCAAGGCTGGAATCAAGACGCTTAGCAAAGGCCCGGGTCCTTTCAACGCCGCCGGCATCCGGCGAGACCATAACCACATCATCAAATTTTTTTTCAATATATTTAAGCAGAATAGGGGCCGCGTACAAATGATCCACCGGGATATTGAAAAAACCCTGAATTTGGCCGGCGTGAAGATCCATGGCCAAAACCCGTCGCACACCGACAACCATCAACATTTCTGCAACAACTTTGGCGGTAATCGGCACACGCGGAGCGACCTTTCTATCCTGCCGGGCATATCCATAATATGGTATAACCGCGGTAATTCGCCTTGCAGAAGCACGCCGCAAGGCGTCTACCATAATAACCAACTCCATTAAGTGATCATTGACCGGCGTACAGGTAGGTTGTATTATAAATGCATCAGAACCACGAACATTTTCTTTTATTTCAATAAAAATCTCCCCATCACTGAAAGTTCTCACTTCCACCGCGGCGAGAGGTATATTCAAATATTCGCAAATCTCCAAGGCCATTTCACGGTTGGCGTTGCCGGAGAATATTTTTAGAATGTTAGGCATGACATCTATTCGTAATATAAAACAATTAATTTAAAGATGGCTGGGGCGGGAGGATTCGAACCTCCGAATGCGGGCTCCAAAAACCCGTGTCTTTACCGCTTGACGACGCCCCAACAACTCACCAGGATACAAAAAATTGCTTAATCAGCAGGCGCTCCCATATAAGCGTAATGATGATATTGCTGTGCGGCCCCTATAATATCCCTTCACATTTATCTTTACCTGCCTGCCTTATACGGTCGAGTCAGGAAGACATTATCGCCAAACTGCTGCATATATTTTTTATAACTCCGGGCAGCCTTATTCCGCTCTTCATCGCCTCGCCCACTAAAAAGGCCAAACACTGTGGGCCCGCTTCCCGACATCAATACGCCAACCGCCCCGTCTTCAAGCAACCCTTCTTTGATATCACCTAATTGAGGATATCTCTTAACGGTTACCGCTTCAAGATCATTAAACATATATCCGGCTATAGTAGTGAGCGCTAAAAAATTATCAGAAGCGAAGTTATTTTTTGTTGACAAGTCCAACTGCAACCGAGAATTCCGCGGTAAGTTATATGTATTCCTCTCAGATGTCAACTCTAAATTCTCATACACCCATTTGGTGGAGACAGGGAAACCGGGGTTTACCAACAATATCCAGCAATCCTCTAAAGGCGCCGCCCCCTCTAAACATTCACCAATACCGGTTGCCCGGCATGCGGCATAATCCGAGACAAAAAAAGGCACATCAGCTCCAAGCAAACGAGCCATGGCTACCAATTCATCAAGATTCAAGTTGGTTTCAAAAAGATCATTCAGTCCCCGAATAACTGCCGCGGCGTCACTACTACCGCCTCCCAAACCAGCGGCAACCGGAATTTTCTTCTCAAGAACAATATCAACGCCGGTCTGAGACAAATAACGAACACCGGTACTTTCAAAAAAAATCCGGGCAGCACGATAAGCCAGGTTTGCTTCGCCTTCCGGCAAATCACTAGCGGAGCAAGTCAGCCGAATTCCTTTTACCGCCAAACTGATATACAGACGATCGGCCAACTTGACCTTGTGCATCAAACTTTCAATTTCATGATATCCATCAGACCGCCGGCTCTTAACCGCCAAACAGATGTTAATTTTAGCCGGTGCTTCGACAATGACTCGCGACTTGTTCACTTTTCAGTAGTTAATATTATTTGGTTACCTCTTTTACATATCGCATCTTCAGATCATAAAGAAAATTTTTCAACATATCCGCTTCTTCTTTCGCCAGATTCCCTTTGGTTTTCTCTTCCAGCATAACCAGAGTGTCAATCGTATGCTTGACCAGTAACAGATCCTGTTTCTTCTGCCCGGTTTGGAGATCGCCTATCTCACCAAGATGATACAAGGCCGAGGTGTTCAAAGACAAAATAAATGCCGAAAAGGTTACTTCAGGCATCACACATTTCCCGTCTTTTCTTATTTTGCCATCCGGACACGGCTTACCGGCGTCATTTTTATTATTGGTCATTCAGTCCTCTCTTTCGACCATTCCCAAGGGCGGCCTTTCACGAGATGCATTGAGGCAAATCTAACGCCATGGCATCATCTATATTGGACAACTCCCGAACTTTCTGTAACAGTTCTTTCGAAATGAGCGAATCAGTATTAAGCAGGATAATATTCCGACCAAATTCCGCTTCGCGGCCCACCGTCATCCTGTCGATATTAACGCCCAAATCGCCAAGTTTAGTCGCCAGCAAACCGATGACACCCGGCACATCTTTATTATAGACAAACAGCATCGGCCCGGCGGGCAATGCCTCCATACGAAAGGTATTCAGTCGCACCAAGCGGGGCTCCTTTTTCCCAAAAACAGTACCGGCCAAGGTGTTTTCACCTTCCGAGGTCTTTACCTTTATCGAAAGCAGACTTGTAAAGTCATCCGAATGGCCGGTCTTGGACTCCACCACGCGAACACCCCTTTCCTTAGCAATAAGCGGGGCATTCACAAAATTCACAGCATCCTTCAGGATGGGAGTGAACAATCCTTTTAAAAAGGCTACTGTTATCGGACTGACGACCATATCGGCAAGATCGCCAATATACTCAAGGTTAACTTCCTGCACCCCGCCTTTGGCAATCTGCATATGAAAAGCCCCCAGCATTTCCGCCAAATCGGCATAAGGACCAACCTGACAAAGGACATCGCTGCTTACCGAAGGAACATTAACAGCATTGCTGACAACGCCTTTCAACAAATAATCAGCCATCTGTTCAGCGATTGTCACTGCCACATTTACCTGGGCCTCGCTTGTTGACGCCCCCAAATGCGGCGTACAGATAAAGTTATCAAGAGCAAGCAACGGCGTTTTTTCCAGGCTGGTGGGCTCAACAGCAAAAACATCAAGGGCCGCACCGGCAATGTCGGCATTCTGTAGCGCTTCATATAATGCCGCCTCATCGACCACTCCGCCCCTGGCACAATCGATAAGCATGGCGTCTTTTTTCATACTCTTGAACTCCTTATAAGAGATGGAGTCTTTTGTCTCCTTGGTCATCGGTACATGCACGGAAATATAATCAGATCTTTTACAGAGTTCTTCCATGCTGACCAGTTCAACTCCAAGTTTATCCACCATTTCCTTTGGCATATGAGGGTCATAGGCTATAACCTTCATATGCAACCCTTGGGCGCGATCAGCAACAATACTGCCGATACGCCCAATACCGATAATTCCCAGAGTCTTGCCGGTGATCTCCCGCCCCATGAATTTCTTTTTTTCCCACCTGCCGGCCTTCATGGAAGCGGTGGCTTGCGGAACATTTCTGGAAATAGACAGCATCATTGCAATCGCATGCTCGGCGGCCGTGGTGGCATTCCCATCAGGGGCGTTCATGACAACAATACCATGCTGGCTCGCAGCGGGAATATCAACATTATCAAGGCCGATGCCGGCCCGCCCGACAACCTTCAGAGCAACAGCCGCGTCAACGATATCGGCGGTAACCCTGGTAGCGCTTCTAATAACCAGGCCATCATAATTAGCGATAATATCCTTTAATTCCTCAGGTGCAAGACCTGTCTTTATATCTACTTCCAGTCCGGCATCTCGCAAAATCTGCGCCCCTACAGGGGCCAGATTGTCACTTATAAGTACTTTCATTTTGTCTCCTTTCGACTGCATGTCGTACATTAAAAATTTAGAGTAAAAAATATCAATTTCGCTTGAATTCGGCAAGTTATTTCTCCTTGGCGGCATGAACCAACCTGATGTTATTCTAACCGGAGCAATATTTTTTGAGAATTTGCCATGGGGATTTGCTATATTGTAACCTTTTACAAATGAAGTGGTTGCCGGTCTCAAGCGTAGTTCATGCCCGCGCATCAATTAAGATTGATGCAAATTAGTAACTATTCAGCAAAGGCAACAAATTATCCTAAACTCGTAGTCGTAACAAATTATTCCAATAATATACTCAATCAAGCCGCAAAGGAGAAAAAAATGTCAGAGATAAGGTTAAGATTTCCACCCAGCCCTACAGGCTATCTTCATATCGGCGGCGCCAGAACCGCAATTTACAACTGGCTGTTCGTCAAAAAACATGGTGGAAAACTTATCCTCAGAATAGAGGATACGGATATCGAACGTTCAACCAAGGAATCTATCGACGGCATCCTAAACGGCCTGAATTGGCTTGGCATCACATGGGACGAAGGGCCATACTTCCAAACAGATTATGCCGGGGATCATATGGCCGCCGCACAGAAGCTCATAGCCTCGGGGCATGCATATAAATGCTTCTGCGCCAAAGAGGAGCTGGACGCCAAACGCCAATCCGCGATTGCCGCCAAAATCACTTACAAATACGACAGGACCTGCTGCAAATTATCACCGGATGAAATCTCACGGAAGGAAGAACAAGGTCTTCCCTTTGTAATCCGTTTCAAGGTGCCGGACAGGGATGGTTCGGTCGTTTTCGACGACAAGGTGTGCGGCCGCATTGAACGACCTTATCGTGATATCGAAGATTTTGTTATCGTCCGCTCCAATGGCAAGCCGCTCTATCTGTTATGTAATGTAGTGGACGATATCCGCGACCGTATAAGCCATATCATTCGCGGTCAGGATCATCTCCTTAATACCACCAGACAAATCCTTGTTTATGAGGCGTTGGGCGCGCACATTCCCGTATTTGCCCACATGTCGTTAACACTGGATCCCAAAAAAGCGAAAATATCGAAAAGGAGCCACGGCGAGGTCGTTACGGTACAATTTTACAAGGATAAAGGTTTTATCCCGTGGGCACTGATTAATTTTCTTGTTCTGCTTGGCTGGTCTACTTCAGACGACCAGGAAATTTTTTCAAAAGAAGAACTCATTAAGGCCTTCTCCCTGGAAGGCCTTAAAAAGGCTAATTCAATATTTAATTATTTTAAAGGCGACCCCAAATTTTTTACCGACCCCAAGGCGATAAATATTAACGCCCATTATCTCCACACCATGCCTATTGA
This sequence comes from uncultured Desulfobulbia bacterium, assembly GCA_964460745.1. Lineage (GTDB taxonomy): Bacteria > Desulfobacterota > Desulfobulbia > Desulfobulbales > BM004 > CAYWUR01. The sequence continues at coordinate 11,697 of CAYWUR010000023.1, forward strand.
AGAAATAGCAACCTTGGTCAAGGAAAAATTTCAGGCGACTGGTCTATGGCGTGATGAGTATGACGGCAAGGAAAGAGAGTGGTTCCTTTCCACCCTTGACTTAATCAGAGGCAGATTTCACACTCTTAATGATTTTGTTGAACGGGGCCGGGCCTATTTTGCCGACGATTACGACTTCGAGCCCAAGCCGGTAAAGAAAAATATCCACAAACATGAAAAAATCAGAGAATGGCTACGGTTGCTGGCAAAACGCTATGCCGAACTCGACAATTTCAACAAGGAAGAAGCCGAACGGGTCACGCGTGAACTTGCGGAAGAATTGAACATCAAGGCCGGCATCCTTATTAACGGCGTCAGAACCGTCGTGACAGGCCAAGCCGCCGGCCCCGGCCTTTTTGATATCTTGACGGCCCTCGGCCGAGAAAGGGTTGTGAGCAGACTTCAGGAAAAACCTAACGCCTTGTGTAACTATTCAGCAAGGGCAACAAATTATTAGAAGCACGTAACCGTAACTGTTTAGATGTGT
>CAYWUR010000024.1:0-12120 GCA_964460745.1 uncultured Desulfobulbia bacterium
ATCGTTAAGGCCGTATCGATCAAGGATATAAGCAAGGCGCTCTTCCAGACTTACCACCCTGTCGTGGTTCACTCTTTTATCCGCGTAAAAAACTATTTCTTTTTCAGTAAAAGCACCATCAACGGCATAGTCTTTCAGTACCACATGTTGGTCGACAATTTCCGCAATTGTCGACAGTTGGTGGGCAAGACAGATTTTAGCTCCTCTAGCGGCATGATTTTCACTGGTGTGGAGGCAGGCGGTTTTGCCTATATCATGCAGCAGGGCGCCGGCGATAACAGTATCGACCGCTATTGCCTCGCCGGCGCTTGCCAGTCCCCGGGCAAGCAGATCTGCTACTCTGGCGACAACCAGCGAATGAGCTTTTATATTGGCAAGCATCCGGTGGGCATCCATAAGCTGGAGACACTCTGCAACGCTGGGGGCCGGCGGTTTCATCTCCCGCTGAGCCGATGGACTTGCTCCACGAATATTTTGGCCTGTTCGGGTGGGGTCTGGGGCAGGATGCCGTGGCCCAGATTAAAAATATGTCCACGGGCCTGCTTGCCGCCGGCCAATATCCGGCTAACCCTTTTTTCCAGTTGCGCCGGCGGCAGAAGAAGGGCGCATGGATCCAGGTTCCCCTGGAGCGCCACTTTGCCGTTTACCCTTTGTACCGCATCACCTATATCTATGCGCCAGTCGAGACCCAGGACATCGGCGCCGGATGTTTTGGCCAGATCAATCAGGGTGGCGCCGTTGTTGGCAAAGTAGATAATCGGCAGACCGGTGCCTTTCAGGTCCTGGATAATTCTTTTTACATAAGGCAGGGCGAATTGTTCAAAATCGCCGGGCGTCAGGACGCCGACCCATGAATCGAAAATCTGTAGGGCCTGGGCACCGGCGGCGGCCTGGGCTCTAAGGTAGCGGCTGGTGCATTCCGTTATTTTATCCAAAAGAGCGGCGTACAGCTCAGGGGCGGTAAACATCATTTTTTTTGTTTCAAAGAAAAACTTTGATGAGCCGCCCTCGATAAGATAGGTGGCGAGGGTAAAAGGTGCCCCGGAAAAGCCTATTAACGGCACTTTATTTTCTAATTCCCGGCGCAGGATGCGGATGGTTTTCATAACAAAATCCGTCTTTTCCTCGGGGTCAGGCACTTGCAGGCGTTCCACGGCTTCCTTGCTGCGGACGGGATCGGGGAATATCGGCCCCCGGCCTTCATGAAATTCGAGGGTCAACCCCATGGCCTCAAGGGGGATGAGTATATCGGAAAAGAGAATCGCGGCATCGACTCCTATAATGTCAACCGGCTGCAACGTGACCTCGGTTGCCAATTCAGGGGTTTTACATAGTTCAAGAAAGGTGACTTTGCCGCGTACCTTCTGATATTCTGGAAGATAACGGCCAGCCTGCCGCATCATCCATACAGGGGTATAGTCGACCTCTTCTCCCCGACAGGCCTTTAAAAAAGTATCATTCATCAGATATTCCTCCGGAACAGTTCTCGGTTATCAGGTTAACGTAAATCCGTCCCGTAGGACGGCGTACCGCTCTTTAACTTTGTTTTTTCAGGCGCGGTGTATAAGTGCAAAAAGGCTCTTCAGCCAGATAATCACCGGTCATCGAATATGCGCGGGCGCGGCAGCCGCCGCAGACACTGATATATTCACAGCTGCCGCAGCTGCCTTTATACAGTTTGAAGTTTCGCAGATCCTTAAAAAGACTGGAGTTTTCCCAGATGTCCTTAAAGGTTTGGCGGCGGACATTGCCGGCGGACTTCGGAAAGTAACTGCATGGCAAAACTTCGCCGTCGACGTCGATCAAGCAGATAAGCTGGCCCGCCAAGCATCCCTTGGCGCCGCCGGTTGAGAATTTTAAAGAGCGTCGTTTGAATTTGTCTTTTTCCTCCTTGGCTCTCTGGAGGATTATGCGGTAATAATGGGGGGCACAGGTGGGGCGCACCAAAAGATCGTCTTCGTCTTTTTCCATCTGGTAATGCCAATTCAAAATTTCTTCGTAGTCTTCCTTGCTGATAAGTTCGGACATGATATCCTCGCCCCGGCCGGTCGGGACAATCATGAACATATACCAGGCGGTAGCCCCTAATTCCTTGGCAAGCTTATAGACCTTTGGAATTTCTTCTTGGTTTCGCTTGGTAAAGGAGGAGTTGATCAGAAAAGGAATATCGTGTTTTTTGAAAAGCTCGGCGGCGTGAAGGGTGCCGTCAAAGGCGCCGGGTTGACTGCGAAAATTATCATGAACCGCCGCCCGGGCGCCGTCCAGACTGAGGGAAACCATCCTGATCCCGGCGGCCTTTATCCTGGTGCAGATATCCTCCGTCACCAGAGTGCCGTTGGTGGCCAGACACATGCGCAGCCCCTTGCCGTTGCCATAGGCGGCTATGTCGAATACATCCTCTCTGAGCAGCGGCTCGCCGCCTGACAAGACTATGACAGGTTTGGCAAAAGAACTGATATCATCGAGCAGCCGTGTCGCTTCCTGAAAAGAAAAATCAGGATGCCCGACTACGTCCAGTTCAGAGGAAGAGCGGCAATGAACGCATTTCAGGTTGCAGCGTCTGGTTATCTCCCAGGCAATCCATTTTACATCAAATTCCATAATTTAATTCCTCCTCAAAAATGTACAAAAAACTGCTTTATTATGTTATTACAGTTGCGGTTTACAGCCTGCTGGATTAATGATCAAATATTGTATTATATTGTTAAAGAATATGTTGGTCAATAGGCAGAGCTTCATAGAACCCAATAATCTTGTAATTCCTGAGTAATTGATCTGGTTGACCGGCTAATGAATCAACCAATTCACCGAAGGAAGCAAAATTTTTAAAAAAGGAGACGGCCGATGGAAGAAATCAAAAAAATTTTGATACCTGTTGATTTTTCGGACAATTCAAAAAAGATTCTTGAATCCGCTGTTTATATTGCCGACAAATTTGAGGCGACGCTCTGCGTCGTTTTTGTCGTGCAGACTCTTGATGATTATTCAGGTTTTTTTGTGCCGCATATGCCGGTTGCCAAATTTGAGGAAGAAATGGCGCGGGCTGCCGAGCAAAAGATGGAGAGCTTTTTGGATGATCACCAGGCGCTGGCCGCCAAGGTCCTTGTTGGTGATGTGGCGGAACAGATTATTCAATATGCCGAGCAGGAAAAGGTCGACTTGATAGTTATGGGTACCCATGGTTACAAGGGGCTTGAAAGGGTTCTGTTCGGCAGTGTAGCGGGCAAGGTGGTAAAAGCCGCCCCCTGTCCGGTAATGACCATTAATCCCTACCGTTAAAGTCATTCTCCGGCCATCTTGTGAATATGCCGGATAATTGCCTTTTATTGCGCGAGCCTGTCAAACTTGTTCCAATAAAGCCATTATGCCGTGCGGATAAGCAGCAGCCGATGGTTGTTCGATTGCCGCCAGCCTGCAGGTTTGCCGCAAAAGTTCGGTAAGGGAGATATCCCGCAGACAATAAAAGGAAAGGCGGCAGCGGGCCGGATTGCTTGTCGGAAAGGTTTGCCGCAGGGCGGCAGACCACGCGGCAGCGTTTTGCCGACCGGCGGGATCCGTGGGAATGCCGTCGGGCGGGCAGTCTTTTTTGCCGGCGGCTATTTCCTTTAATGTGTTTATAAAAAAAGAAAGCGGGGCCATGGCGTTCGTGCGAAATGCTGTGCGGTCTTTGAGATAGGATTCGGCGGCAAGAAGCTCCGTCGTCTCGGATGCTGATCGGTAATCATGCAGGACGGGCAGGGGGACGCTGTAGATAGCGGCCGCCGGTTTTTTAAAAAGCGTTTCATAAGCATCGTTGATCATGGCCGCTGTTTCCGGTTGCGAGGTTGTCAGGAGCCAGCAACGCGCCGTTGGTTTAAGTTCTTTTTGCTCGGCGAGGAAAAGTTGCGTCCATGCCTTCATCCTCTGGGCGGTCATAATAGGCTGGGAGCGAGGGTGAGCATCGTGGCGTGAAGCCGGCCAAGAAATATCATCGATCAGCTTTCCCGCAATGTCGCCCGGCCCCTTAAGCGCGGCCAGTAAATTGCGTTGACGGGTGGTAATCCTGCCAAGCGCTGTAGCGATTTCTTTTTCTTCCTGGTCCAGGATCTCGGCGAGCTTCAATATAATTCTCGCCTGCCAAAGCTCCATACGGTTGCGCTCTTCTTTTTTCTCACCATCATTTTTTTGTATGCCGGACGCTTTGAAAATGGCGGTGGTCAGAGAGCCGGTAGATGCTTCTTCTTTGTCGGCGGCAAATACCGGCAGGGTGGCGGCTAAGGACAAAAAGGCAAGCCGGTCGCCGTAGTCATCGCGCCGGTATTGGAGGTCCCGGATCAATCGATTAAAGCGGTCTATATCGCTGCCAAGGGGGGCGGGGGTAATACCTTGACATAAGCCCTTGTCGCCTAATAAGCGCGATAGCGGCGAGTGTGCTTCCCCCGGTTGGTCGGATGCTTCAGTAGGCCGATAATAATGGACGGTTTCAAAAAAAATAAGAAGCCGGGCGGTTATCTGTGGGTCGATAATGGTCTCGGGGAAGTAAAGGGCCGGCAGTTTATCCATATGAAGAAAATAAGAGAGTATCTTACGCTGATTTTTTGGGTCGTTGTTTATTTGTTGTGCAGTTATCGTTATCTTGAGGGCCGCTTATTCAACTCGCTTGTTGCGTCGTTGGTTCACATTCTCTCCGTCGCTCCTTTCGTGATCGGTTTGACGATTATTATTGTCGTTTTCCTGCGGAATACATCAGGCGAGCGGTTGCCGCTGGACCGAACCATCAGGGTATATCTTACCATTGGTATAATTACTGAATTTTTTTACGGGTTGCATGATTATCTGTCCTCCGTAAAAGGTCCGCCCTGAGGCTATTTGGTGAATATTTCGTGATCAGCTCCCGTTATGCGGCAGTGATGATTTTTTGCCGGCGTCAGCGAATAATCGAATTATGGCGATGGTAGCCGGAAGGCACGGTTGTGTTCGGCAAGACCAATGATTTTTTGCCGAGCAGGGTCCCGGGGTTGGTAACCGAGTTGCAGCCGGTCTGAACATGATCCCCCAAAATAGCCCCCAGTTTTTTTAAGCCTGAGTTTACTGCCGGGCCGGCCGGTATTTTTACCCGCACCTCGCCACCGCTGAAACGCAGGTTGGCCAGCTTGGTGCCTGCCCCCAGATTCGCCTGATTGCCGACAATACTGTCGCCCAGATAGGCAAAGTGGCCGGCTTTGGCGTCGTCCAGAAAAATGGTGTGTTTAACTTCAGTAACATGGCCCACGACACATCCCTTGCCTATAAGACAGTAGCCTCGCAGATACGCGCCCTGGCGGACTTCGACTTGATCGCCGATAATGGCCGGCTCTTTGATTAAGGCACCGGCCTCGATCAAAACCCCCTGCCCGACGCTGATTTTTCTGCCCATTAAAACGGTGCCGGCCATAATTACACTGGCGCCCTCCAGGAGCCGACCGTCTTTATAGACTAGGAGTTTAGCCTTGGTGGCATCCCCGTACTCCACGATCAGGCCGTGATGGTCGATAAGGGAATTCCGCCACCAGACCATGGTGCTTTTGGTCGGTACGCCCTGCTCGATCGGTTTTTTTATCATATCCGGATAAGGCTGCCCGTCCATGTAATCCTTTAATGTCTGAAGCGCTGTCCAGACCGGTTGCGTCGGCGGTAATAGCCTGGCGTGTGCAAAGGATGAAGTGTCAAAAAAAGATGCGGTTGATAACATATTTAACAATAGGGTTTTAGTTGTTATTTATGGGCTGCTGTGATAATCATCACCTTTGATGTGTTCGTGAAAATTTTATCTTGGACTTTTTACTACAGCACTAAGTTAAAATGAGTTTGTAACCATTCAGCTGCACCCCATCTCGGAGTCTGCGCTTACCTCGTCCGTTTCGCCCTCCTCACGTACAGGGAGTACGCATCGGAGGCCGAAACGAACGAACCTGGAGCACATCCGGAGTCTCGTGAACTCGCTTACCTGAACAGTTACGGTTACGAGTTTATGGAAATTTATTGCCCCTACTGAATAGTTACATGAGTTTAATGATCAGTAATTTGAATAAGTATGCAAGTCAAGGGAAAAAACAAAGGGATTTTTTATACATCGCCGCCAACCTCTTATGGATTCAGGTTTCATTATCTTGACTTCGCAACTTACGTTGTTTAATCTCTTGGCGTGTTTTGCCGTTATTTTCTGTCGAGCTTGGGCGGTCATTTTTGGGTGGTTCGCGCGACTGCCGCAAATTTTCTGAAAACCGATAATTACTAATGGAGACTTCTTGTGGAGCATGACGATATATTGAGCAGCAACATGGAGGATTTTACGGAACAGCAAGATCTGGATATTCCGGAAGAACTACCGTTGATGGCTATCCGGGATGTGGTTGTTTTCAATTATATGATCATACCCCTGTTTGTGGGGAGACCAGCCTCCGTGGCGGCGGTTAATGAGGCCTTGGCCAAGGACAAACTTCTCATGCTGGTGACCCAGAAAGACGCCACCAAAGATGAACCCGACGCAAAAGATCTTTATTCGGTCGGTATGGTCAGCATGATAATGCGGACTTTGAAACTGCCTGACGGCCGCCTTAAGGTCTTGGTGCAGGCTTTGTCCAAGGCCACGATTAAGGAGTTTGTCAAGCATGATCCCTTTTTTGCCGTGCGGATCGAGGAAGTTGCCGAGCCGGAAGTCGGTGAGATCAGTGTAGAAACAGAGGCGCTTATGCGCATGGTCCGAGAAGGGACCGAGAAAATTATGTCGCTACGCGGCATACTTTCCTCTGACCTGATGATGATCATGAATAATATCGAGGAACCCGGTCGCCTGGCAGATCTGGTGGGCTCTAATTTGCGTCTGAAAATTCCTGAGTCACAATCGATTCTGGAGGCCTTTGATCCGTTGGCCCGCTTGAAATTAGTAGCCGGCTTATTGCGTAAAGAACTGGAGGTTTCCACCGTGCAGGCCAAAATTCAGTCCGAGGCCAAGGAGGAGATGAGTCGGACGCAGCGGGAATATTATCTGCGCGAGCAGCTGCAGGCCCTGAAAAAAGAGTTGGGCGATGTTGATGAACGCTCGCAGGAGATTGAGGAGTTGCGCGAGAAGTTCCGCAAAATGCGAATGCCGAAGGCGGCTAAAAAAGAGGCGCTCAAACAGGTAAAACGCCTGGAAATGATGCACCCGGATGCTTCAGAGGCCAGCATCATCCGCACCTATCTCGATTGGCTCCTTGATGTGCCGTGGAGCAAGAGTACTCAGGATCGGCTGGACATCAAACTTGCCAAGGAGGTACTCGATGCCGATCACTATGGGCTGGACAAAGTTAAAGAGAGGATCCTTGAATATCTGGCTGTCCGCAAGTTGAGCAAATCCACCAAGGGGCCGATCTTGTGCTTTGTGGGGCCTCCCGGAGTAGGCAAAACGTCCCTCGGCCAGTCTATTGCCAGGGCCATGGGCCGGAAGTTTTATCGTCTTTCCCTGGGCGGTATGCGTGATGAGGCGGAAATTCGCGGCCACCGTCGGACGTATATAGGCGCCATGCCGGGCCGCATTATTCAGGGCTTGAAAACAGCGGGTTCCAATAATCCAGTTTTTATGATGGATGAGATTGATAAGGTGGGCGCCGACTACCGGGGAGATCCCAGCTCGGCCCTGCTCGAAGTTCTTGATCCGGAACAAAATACAGGGTTTTCAGATCATTATCTCAATATGCCGGTTGACCTCTCCAAGGTGATGTTTATTACCACGGCAAATATGAGCGATACTATTCCGTCGCCGCTTATGGACCGGATGGAAGTTATCAGGCTCTCTGGCTATACTTTGGAGGAAAAGGTGGAAATCGCCAAGCGTTATCTCCTGCCGCGGCAGCTTACGGCCAACGGCATTACCAAGCGCCAGCTTAAACTTAAAGAGGAGACCCTGAAGAAAATTATCATTAATTATACCAGGGAGGCCGGCCTGCGTAATCTGGAAAGAGAGATAGGCGCCGTGTGCCGTAAGACGGCCAGGCGTATTGCCGAAGGCGCCAAGGGGCCTTTTACGGTTTCAAACCGCAATTTGAGTCGTTTCCTCGGGCCGCCCAGATATCTGCCTGAAGTGGAAGAGGAAACCATCGACCAGCCGGGCCTGGCCACCGGCCTTGCCTGGACAGAGGTGGGCGGCGAGATTCTCTATGTCGAGGTCACGTTAATGAAGGGCAGGGGTAATCTAATTCTTACCGGTCAGTTGGGCGACGTTATGAAGGAGTCGGCTCAGGCGGCCTTGAGTTTCTGCCGTATGCAGGCCGATGCCCTTAAATTGAAAGGTAACTTTTTTGAAGAGACTGATATCCACATCCATGTGCCGGCCGGCGCCATTCCCAAGGATGGGCCGTCTGCCGGCGTGACGATTGCCACGGCGCTCTATTCCGCCATATCCAAGCAGAAAATCGTTAAAGGCCTTGCCATGACCGGCGAGATTACGCTGCGTGGACGGGTGTTGCCTATTGGCGGTCTTAAGGAAAAAGCCCTTGCCGCCCTCCGGGCTGGGATTACATGTGTTATAATTCCGTTTCAGAACAAAAAAGATCTGGTAGAGATTCCTGAAGATGTCCGCGGCCAGATTGACTTCATCCCAGTCAAAAATATGAAACAGATCCTGACCGCTGCCTTTAAGGGCCGGGGAAAAAAGAAGGCGGCGGCAAAGAAAAAATAAAGTGATGTCGCGCCACCTTGGGGGTTTGTGCCCCGTGATCGCTGATATGGTGTTGTGATATGAAATCGCCTTCTCCCAGCTTGCGGCTGCACAAGTGGGTGATTCTTTTTTTTATCGGTTTTTCTGTACTGTGGTCATCTTGGCTTCTGTCCTATGCCTTTCTGCCCGGCCCTAGACCGACCGGCGGCCTGACATCTACAGGGCCGCAGACGGTACTTATTCCCAGTCATACCGCTTTTGCGGGGATCAAGAAGATCTTGGTCTCTGAAGGCCTTATTCGCGATGATTGCCGCTTTACATTGCTTGCCGTCCTGCTTGGCGTAACGCACCGGTTGAAGGCGGGTGAATATTGTTTTTATAAGGGACAAACGCCGTATAAGATTCTGACAACGCTGGAAAGAGGCAAGATCGTACTGCGGCCGGTAATGATTCCCGAAGGCGCTGATGTGTTTGCGGTGGCCGATATCCTGGCCGCGGCCGGCTGGGTTGACAAAGAACGTTTCCTGGCGTTGACGCATGATTCTTTTTTTATTAAAGAATTAGGGCTACCGGTCGCCGGCCTCGAGGGATATCTTTTCCCTGATACCTATTTTTTGGCGCGGGGATATCAGACCGAACAGGACATTGTCGGGATGATGGTCGACAGAGGTAAAAAAATTTTCGATGAATGCCTGGCAAAGGCGCAGCGCCATAAGTATTCGGCGGCAAGGACGCCGTTGTCACGCCATGAGGTTTTAACTCTTGCCTCCATCGTGGAGAAGGAAACAGGCCTGGACCACGAACGGTCTTTAATCGCCGGCGTTTTTCTGAACCGTCTGCGGAGAGGCATGTACCTACAGGCCGATCCGACGGTGATTTACGGCCGTCCTGTCGGCCGGTCTGGTGATTTGACCAACCGGGATCTGCGGACGCCCTCGCCATATAATACCTATCTGAACAAAGGTCTGCCGCCGGGGCCGATCTGTAATCCGGGCCGGGCCGCCATTGAAGCGGTCTTACTGCCCGCCGCCGAGTCCTATCTTTATTTTGTTTCCAAAAACGACGGCAGTCATTACTTTTCAAAGACTCTGGCCGAACACAACCGGGCAGTCACCCGGTTTCAGAAAAAAAGGGGAGCCGGCCGCCGCCTGTCGGGGGGCAATCCCTGAAAACGATCGGCGCCTGCATTCATGATATTTTAAGCGAAAGGGGCGCGATATGCTCGCCTGCCGCGACCCGGCAGTTTTCAAGGCAGGAGTAAGGGCCGATCGTGACGCCTTTGCCAAGGTGGCAATTGTGAATAACTACACCGGCGTCCAGGCGACATTTTTCGCCGACGGTGGAATTGCCGGTGATGATAACATTGGGATGGATGTTTGTGTCCCGGCCGATTGCTACGTGCTTTTCTATAAAAATCGAATCCGGATCAAGCAGCGTGACGCCGTCGAGCATCAGGGCTCGGTTTCTGCGGTGCTGCAAAGTTTTATGGGCCCTGGCCAGTTCGACTCGGGAGTTGACCCCTAATACTTCTTCCGCATCCTGGTTGACATATTTATTAACCTTTTGGCCATCCTGGTTGGCAATGGCAACGATATCGGTCAGATATACTTCGCCTTGGCTGTTGTCGCTGCCGACTTTTTTGAGAGCCCTAAAAAGAAAATCAGCATCAACGCAGTAAATGCCCGCGTTTATTTCGTCTATTCGTTTTTGCGCGGCGGAGGCGTCTTTTTCCTCAACTATTTTGGTAATCAGGCCAGCCTTATCGCAGATGATGCGACCGTAATTGGTCGGATCGGCCAGGCGGGTGGTCATAATCGTCAACTTGCCGGCCGCGTCGCGATGTGCTTGCAGCATCTGCCGCAGGGTTGCCGCTCTGATCAGGGGGGTATCGCCGCAGAGGATTAAAACCGTGCCGCCGGTTTTGCGTAACTCATCCTCGGCGCTGAGGACCGCGTGGCCGGTGCCGAGTTGTTCTTCCTGAACGGCCGTGGTTGTCGGATAATTTTTAAGGGCTTCCCGCACCAGTTTTTTCTGGTGTCCGATAACAACGACGGTTTGGTCAAGGGCAAGCGTCTGGACGGCATCTAGCACATGATGAATCATGGGTGCAAAAAAAATTTCATGCATGACCTTGGCGAGCCGGGATTTCATCCGTGTTCCCTTGCCGGCCGCCAATATAAGACTGCTGAGGTGTCCTTTTTTCATTCGCTTCTGGTTTTAAGGATTTTTTGTCAGGTTTGTGCTACGGGGGTCCTGCATTATTACCACAATAACAACAAACGTACCAACCAAGTCGCTTGCCGAAGATATCACACCATCCCTATCACCTTCGGCTCTTATCTGCAATTACAATTGTAGTGTTTTTTATTCATCAAGGGCTCGATAATCCTGGTAAAGAATAGGGAAGCCAGAACACCGCCGGCAATAGGTCCCAGGACATAGACCGTCAGGAAACCATAGTGGTTGTCCGGCAGGGCCGCTCTGCCCCAGCCGGCGAGCATGGAAAACAGTCGGGGAGACAAGTCCCTGGCAGGGTTGATGCCGGCTTGGGTTAGCGGCGCCAGCACCCCGATTATTACGGTTACTGCAAGCCCGATGAACAGCGGGGCTAGGGAGTCGTCCGGGCGTCCGAGGTTGCAGCCTTCCGTAAGGGCGAAAACGAGAAAAACAAGGATCAAAGTGCCGATGCCTTCGGCAAGGAATGCGGTCAAGGTAGAAACCGATGCCGCTTCGCCACTGCCGGGATTCGGATAAAATTCGCCGAACATCATGGCCGTTTGTATTGAGGCCGGTGTCCCCCGCACGATGCCGTGCAGGCTTTCATACTGGGCGATGGATGACGAAAACAAACCATACAGCACTGCTGCGGCACAAAAAGCGCCTAAAATTTGGCCGGTCAGATAAGCCGGCAGCTTGGCCGGCGCCATCCGCCCGCCTACCGTCATGGCAATACTCACCGCCGGATTCAGATGGGCACAGGAAAGATGCCTTGTGGTATAGATGGAAAGGGCGACCCCAACCCCCCAGATAATAGCAATCTGCATAAGGCCTACGTGGGCGGAAAACAGATTCGTTACCATAACTGACCCACAGCCGAAAAAGACCAGCATGAAGGTGCCGATCAATTCTCCCATGAAACCCCGAATATTTAGAGACATGCTTTCCTCTCCAATTATTACAATCATTCCGTCTATAAGACTTTCGAATCCAGGAAGAACATTCGGCAAGCTTATATTTTTTTATGAAACCGGTAACTACATATCATATAACTATACTTTCAGTTCATCGCAAGTTTTTCAGTGGTGCTGCGTTTGATACGAAAAATGAATATAAGGCAGATTCGCGCAGGCCGGATAAAACCAAAAAAAAGAACCCCTAGGGAGTTAATCCCCAGGGGTTCATAAAGAGCAATTCGGCGGCGACCTACTCTCCCACCCAGTCACCCAGGCAGTACCATCGGCGCA
>CAYWUR010000025.1:0-11966 GCA_964460745.1 uncultured Desulfobulbia bacterium
TTCCTTTCCGCTATAATTCGGATTGTCGGGGAGATTCTATCTTTTATCCGTTAATAAACGGCAGAAAATTCCGGCAGCCCCAGGTCCCCACCACCCTGCCGACTTACGATGAACTGATCGGCCTGAAGGTCGATCGTGCCCATTATAATGAATACCTGCTCGGCTTATTTCGACCGGGACGGCTTAATGTTTTGACCGTTCATGCCGAAGTGGAGGGGGGCGGCAGCCTGACGCTTTTTGTCGATTTTTTGAAAAAAGCCGCCCGGCAAGGGCTTTTTTTTACCAGCCTTGGCAAGCTTGCGGCAGCGGCGGAAAAGGCGGAGACGGCGGAAATTGTCAATGGAACCATACCGGGCCGGGAGGGATGGTTGTCCTCCCAGCAAGAGGAAAAATTTTAATGACGACGGCCCAAAAAACATATCCGTTTTTTGCGGTGGCGGTTTTTGTTGTTGTTTACCTTCTGCCGCTTGGCGTTCGGCCGTTGTTTGTCCCGGACGAAGCGCGTTACGGGGAGATCGCCCGCGAAATGATCGCCGGCGGCAATTGGGTGACGCCCCACCTTAACGGCCTGCGTTATTTTGAAAAACCTGTTCTGGGTTACTGGCTGCATGCCGCCTCAATTATGCTCTTTGGCGAAAACAGCTTTGCCGTTCGTTTCCCGTCGGCCATGGCCGTCGGCGGCAGTACTCTGTTGATATTTTTATTGATGACCGGCATCGGTCGCCCAAAAAACGGGAGAAGCCGCAACGATGCCGCCCTTGCCGCCCTGGTTTTACTTGTTTGCCTTGAAGTGGCGGGTGTCGGTACTTTCGGCGTACTCGACAGTCTGCTGGCTTTTTTTCTTACCGGCGTTATGGTGTCTTTTTTTGTGGCCTGCGAGTCTGTTGCCGGTTCCGGCCGGGAAAACGGTTTTTTGGCGCTGGCCGGTTTTTTTTGCGGTCTTGCCTTTCTGGTTAAGGGTTTTCTGGCTTTAGCCGTGCCGGTGTTGGCCCTCGTCCCTTTTTTATGCTGGCAGCGGCGGTTTCGTGATATTTTTCGTATGGCCTGGCTGCCGCTCTGCGTTGCGGTCGCGGTGGCATTGCCGTGGGCTGTCATGATCAATAATCGGGAGCCGGATTACTGGCAATTTTTTTTCTGGAATGAACATGTGCGCCGTTTTTTGGCTGATAACGCGCAGCATAAACAATCGTTCTGGTATTACGTTATGATGGCGCCCGCCATCTTCATGCCTTGGACCTTTGTGACGCCCGCCGCCTTGGGCGGCCTGCAAATAGCCGGCGGCTCGCGCCGGCCGCGGACCGATCTCATTCGTTTCTGCCTGTGCTGGTTAATAATGCCTTTTCTTTTTTTCTCGCTATCCAGCGGTAAATTGCCGACCTATCTTCTGCCGTGTTTTCCGCCCTTTGCCATCCTTTTGGTTTTGGGGCTTAAAGACAGGCTCAGCCGAAGACGTCGCGCCCTTTTTATGCTCGGCGCCGGCGGCCTGGCTGTTTTTTTGGTCCTGCTCTGTTCGGCCGTGATCTATCTACAGTTTTTCGGCTATGACGGGTTTTATCCTTACAGCCGCTCCGGACAATGGCTTATGCCGACCGTTGCCTTGGCGGTCATGGCTTTTTTGTGTCTGGCGGCCGCCGGCAGGCGGGATCCCGCGGCTGGAATTATCTGCCTTGCCCTGGGCGCGGCGCTGTTTCTTTTCAGCGTGCCTTTCGCCGTACCGGACCGGACCCTTGCCTCAAAAGCACCTGGGTTGCTGTTGCAGCGCCATAAAGGAGATATTGCGCCGGCGGATATTATTATATCAGGAGAGGAGGCGGTGCTGGCGGTGTGCTGGTTTTTTCAACGCGATGATGTTTATCTGCTGGGCGGCGCCGGCGAACTCGACTATGGCCTGGGGTATGACGATGCCGCCGGCCGGCTGCTGGATACGGCCGGGGTCGTTCGATTGATCAAGCGACGCCGGGGCAATGTCGTACTCGTCACCAGAAAGCACAAATACGGAGACCTGGCAAGGCTGCTTCCTGAGCCGGTTCTGGTGGATGACAACGGGCCGAAGGGCTATATCTTTGCAAGATATTAAGTTTTATAAATATGGGCTTGATCAATTTTGACAACGCCATTAAATTGAGGGGCGGCCCCGTGTGGCATTTGATCCATCGCTTGCAGGAATGACACAATATGCCGGCAGTTGTTAATGAAAATGAGCTATATCGTGCATGCCAGATTCTTTTTGGCCACGATCTTCCCGTCAACCGCGAATTTTTGGAATATCTCCAGCTTGCGGGGGTAAAAAGCGCCTTTCGCCAGAGGGCTCGGGAAACGCATCCCGATATGGCCGTACACCTGGCGGAGCATGAGTTGCACCGGTGTGCCGAGCAATTCAGGGCGGTTTGCCGCGCCCATGAAAATCTCATTAATTACCTTGACGCCCGCGACAAGGGTTTTCGTTTCCCTCCCGTTAAGCGGCGTTTTTTTTCCCGTAAAAATTTATGGAGTAGACTCAAGGCCCGGGCTCGAAAATCCGCCGGGGATGATGAGCGAGGGCGGTTTCGCCCTCGTCGGGGCGAGGCGCGAAGCGGAAGCAGACGAGGATTCCAGGGCCGGCTGGCAAGCCCGCGGGTCGATATCGATAAACTTTATCGTGGTCCCATGCCTTCGCGCCGGCTGCTTCTCGGTCATTATTTGTATTATGCCGGCATTATTGATTGGCAAACCATTGTCCGCGCCTTGGTCTGGCAACGCACCAAGCGGCCGCGTCTTGGCGAGATCGGCTGTTCTTTCGGCTGGTTAAGGGAAGATGATATATTGCCGATTCTCAGGCAATGCAAGGTCAAGCAGCCCTTCGGCCAGTCAGCGGTCAATCTCGGCCTGCTCACCGAGGTACAACTGAAAACTATTCTTTTCCGGCAGCAGCGACTCCAAAGAAAATTCGGAGAATATTTTACGGAAACCAATATTCTCACTCCTGGAAAGTTAACGCGTTTGATTGCCGGGCACAAGGCCCATAATGCCGGTTTCCGTCGTCGCCTATGATTCCTCCGGGATAAAAGTCACGACGTTATCAATAACGGGCTCCTCAAAAAAGATCATGGCCAGCCGGTCAACGCCGAGGGCGATGCCGCCGGCTTCCGGCATGCCGGGAAGCGCGGCGAGGAATTTTTCCGGCAACGGCGCGGGGTTACGGCCAAGAGCCCTGATCTGCTCCCTTTCTTTCCGGAAGCGGGCTGACTGTTCGGCTTGATCCGTCAATTCTGAAAAACCGTTGGCAATCTCGAGGCCGTCTATATACAGCTCAAAGCGTTCGGCCACGGGCGGCGTTGCTTTTTTCAGGCGGGCCAGGGAGCCCAGGGCCGCGGGATAATCGTACAGGAAGGTCGGGCGTTCCCGACCCAGAAAAGGCTCCACATAGCGGCAGATAATTTCGTCAAAACTGTCGTTATCAAGGGCTTCCTGCATGCTACAGGGCGCATAACGAAGAAAGGCCTCGGTCACGGTCAGGCGTTCGCATGGTTCCGCCGGGGAAAATGACCGCCCCTTGTTAAATGGGGGACGGGCAAGGGCCGCCGTCATAAAGCCAAGCAACTCCTCGGTTTCGGCCATTAGATCTCGGTAATCACAGTTGGTCCGGTACCACTCCAGCATGGTAAATTCGGGAAGGTGCCTGGCGCCGCGCTCATTTTTGCGAAAACACTTGCATATTTGGAATATTTTTGTGCAGCCGGCCGCCAGAAGTCTCTTCATGCAAAGTTCCGGCGAGGTCTGCAGGAAACGATCACCGGCCTCCTGCGGCTCAATATAGGCCTCCGGCGCCGGTGCGGCGATACGGATGGGGGTGTCGACTTCCAGATAACCGTGTTCGACGAAAAAACTTCTGATTGTCTGGATAAAAACAGCCCGGCGCCGCAGGTTGTGAGGGTTAAGCATGGTTGTTGTGTAACCGCTTACGGATTCCGGCTCGTTACTCTTTGACGCGCGTTATATAATTGCCGGTCCGGGTGTCTATCTGGATTTTATCACCTTCTTCCACAAATGGCGGGACTTGCAGCACATAGCCGGTTTCCACGGTAACCGGTTTGGTATCGCTGCCGGAGGTGTCGCCTTTTGCCCAGGGGGCGGCCTGGGTTACGGTCAGAACGACGGTGATGGGCAGGGTGACGCCGATGGGCCGTTCCTCATAGAGAAGGATCTGGACCTCCATATTGTCGATAAGATATTTGGTGTCATCGCCAAGCTGTTCCGCGGTGATAAGGAACTGTTCGTAGTTTTTTGTATCCATGAAATGATATTCATTGCCTTGTGAATACAAAAATTGCATCGTTCTTTCGACGAGTGCGGCCTTCTCAAATTTGTCATTTGATCGATAGGTCCGGTCGATCCGGTTGCCGGTCAACATATTCCGCATTTTTGTCCGATACAGGGCCTGACCCTTGCCGGGTTTGGAAAATTGAAAATCAACGACAATATAAGGTTCACCGTCAATCGTGATTTTCAGTCCCTTTCGTAAATCAGAGGCATTATACATCGCAATTCACTCCGTATTTTATATAATAAGAGAAGATGGACTCCCTGGACAGGAATTCTAGCTCATCAATATAACTTTCTGCGTCTTTTCGCAACCTATAACATGGTTAAGCCGTGGGCGGGAGGTAATGGCGATGCACGGGAGTGACAAAAAAACAAGGAGGGGGATATGGGGCGCAAACTGATCGGTCTGTTCGTGGTGTTTGCCTTAACCGTGATTTCCGTATGCAGTCGGGCCGGGCAGCAGGAATATTTAAGTACCCCGGCCGACCGGCAAGGGGTGAGCATTACCCTCTACAATCAAAATATGGCGCTTGTTAAAGATATGCGCCACCTTGTTTTTAAGGTTGGCTTGAATAATCTGGTCTTGCAGGGGGTGAGCGGTCATCTGCGGCCGGAAACGACGATACTGCGCAGTATAAGCCATCGCCGGGCCTTGCGGGTGGTCGAACAGAATTTTGACTTCGACATACTGACGCCTGAAAAGCTGCTTGAAAAATTTGTCGGCAAGATGGTCACCGTGATTAAGACTCAACCGGTCACCGGTGAAGAGACCACCGAGAAGGCCTATGTGTTAAGTACGGCTGACGGGGTGGTTCTGCGGATCGGCGACCGCATTGAAACCGGGGTGCCGGGCCGATTGGTATTTCCAAAGGTGCCTGCCGGTTTACGGGCCGGACCGGCCCTGACAATACTGTTAAACAGCCGCACGGATCTGCCGCAACTCGTTGAATTAAGTTATTTAACCGGCGGATTAACCTGGCGGGCCGATTACGTTGCCGAACTCAACCGGGACGATAACAGGCTGGGCATTAACGGCTGGGTTACGATCACCAACAACAGCGGCACGGCATATAAGAATGCGGCTGTACAACTGGTGGCCGGCAAGATTCATACGGTCGCCGCCGATACGGCCCGTGTTTTACATATGCAGGCGGCCGGCGCCGAGCTTGCCGCGCGGCGGCAACCGTTGCCGGTTGAAGAAAAACTGGGGGACTATCATCTCTATTCCCTGCCCCGGCCTATTACTATTCTTGATAAGCAATCCAAACAGGTGGCCTTGTTAGAGGCCGGGCCGGCGCCGTGCCGCAAGGAGTATCAACTGCGGGGGCAGGAATATTATTACCGCAGCCGTCAGACGACGCCGGTTGGTCGGGCAAAAGTTGAAGTTTTTCTTTCTTTAAGAAACAGCAGAGATAGTAACATGGGCATGCCGCTTCCTCAGGGTGTGGTAAGAGTCTTCAAGAGGGACAAACAGGGGGGCCTCCAGTTTGTCGGAGAAGATCGCCTGGCGCATACGCCTGAGAATAAAAAGATTCGTCTTAAGCTGGGCGAGGCCTTTGACGTGACCGCCGTTAAAAAGCAGACGGATTTTAAAAAAATTAAAGGGATCGGGACCGGCCGGAATTACGTATTTGAGAGTGCCTATCGGTTAGACTTTGCCAATGCCGGCAATGAAGAAATTATAGTTAAGGTTATTGAACCACTGCCGGGCGACTGGAAAATCCTGGAAGAAAATCTGCCGCACCAAAAAGAAACAGCCGCGACCGCTGTCTGGTTTGTCAAGGTGCCGGCCCGGGGTGATGCGATCTTGACCTACAGGGCCAGGGTGCGTTATTGATGATTAAAATAGGTGTTCTTTCGGATACGCATCTTGCCGGGCCGACCGATTATTTTCGTGCGCAGGTAGAGGCCTGCTTTGCCGGGGTCGATATAATTTTACATGCCGGCGATCTTACCGAGCTGAGCGTTCTTGATGTATTTGCCGGCCGGCAAGTACACGCCGTGCGCGGCAATATGTGCAGCGCCGCTGTTTATGCCGCCCTGCCCGAGAAAAAAACCATCCGGGCCGGGCGCTTCACCATCGGCCTTATCCATGGGGCCGGCTACGGCTGTAATAATATTGAAGATCGCCTCTGGCATGAGTTCGACGCGGTTGACTGTATCGTTTACGGACATACGCACCGGCCGGTTTGTCATAAAAGCGGCCCGGTTCTTTTTATCAACCCCGGCAGTTTTACGCGTGCCGGCCGCTATGGCGCGGCGGGCAGTTATGCGGTTCTGGAGATTGATACGGCTTTGCGGGGCAGGATTTACGAGGTGGGGGAAACGGCATGAAAAATCTCTGGACGCCATGGCGCATGTCCTATATTCTGGGGCAGGAAAAGAAAGGGGCCGGATGTATCTTTGAGGCCGGCGGTGGAGAGTCGGCCCGGATGGAAAACCTTATCCTGTACCGGGACCGGTGGACGGTTGTTCTGCTTAATCGTTTCCCTTACGCCCACGGTCATTTACTGATTGCACCGGTTCGGCATATAGGTGACATTTGCGACCTTGATAACGACGAAAACGCGGCGCTCATGAAAATGATGCGGAGAAGTGTCGCTATTCTCAGAAAACACCTACAGCCGGACGGCTTCAATGTCGGTTTAAATATCGGGGCGGCTGCCGGCGCCGGCCTTGAGGAACATCTCCATTTTCATGTGGTGCCGCGTTGGCGCGGGGACCATAATTTTATGACGATCATGGCGGATGTCCGGACGATTCCGGAACATATCAACCGGACATTCGATCTGCTTCTGCCGGATTTTCAAAACATAATCCTGAATCAGTGAGCGTTCGCCGGCAAGATGCAGCGGGCAAGACGTGTAACAAGATATTCATCTGCAAAACCGGTTTTATGTCTGCAAAAATAAAAATCACACCCATGCTCCAGCAATATCTGGAGATTAAAGAGCAGCATAAAGATGCCGTTCTGCTTTACCGCATGGGCGATTTTTATGAGATGTTTTTTGACGACGCCGTGACCGCCTCCCGTATTCTGGGCATCACCCTCACTTCCCGCAGCAACAGGAATGACAAAAACAAGATACCCATGTGCGGCGTTCCGCATCATGCCGTTTCCGCTTATCTCGCCAAACTGGTGAAGGCCGGCTTTCGGGTCGCTATCTGCGAACAGGTCGAGGATCCGCGCCAGGCCAAGGGCGGTATCGTTAAGCGGGAAGTTGTCAGGGTCGTTACCCCCGGTCTGGCCACCGAGGAACAATTGCTGGATGACAAAAGCAATCGCTATCTGGCCGCTTTTTATAAAGAGGATAATAGCTGGGGCTTAAGCTTTCTTGATATCACGACCGGTGATTTTTTCGTTACCGAATATACCGGTCGGGCCGGTTGTCCTGCCGGTATTATTGACGACTTAACCAGGATGGCGCCGTCTGAACTTATGTTCGATGAATCGGCAGTCGCGGCACAGAAGAGTTTGCTCGATGATGTCGCGGCCTTGCTGCCCGGTATCTGCTTTACCGAGAGACCCGCCCATACTTTTTATCGGGAAACGGCGCGGGAAGCCTTGCTGGGTCATTTTAAAACCATTAATCTGGCCGGCTTCGGCTGTGAACATATGGTGGCGGGGATTTCAGGCGCCGGCGCTCTTCTCCAGTATATTCAGGAGACCCAGAAGAGCGATTTATCCCACATCCGGCAACTCTTAGTGCTTAATTTAGCTGACGGCCTGGTGATTGATGAGGCTTCGCGGCGTAACCTGGAGCTGACGCAGACAATCATAGCCGGCCGGCGTGAAGGTTCGTTGCTGGCGGCCCTGGATTATACTTGCACGCCCATGGGGGCCAGATTGTTGAATCGGCGTCTTCTCGTCCCCCTGATTGATGTGGACCGTATTCGCCGCCGACTAGAGACAGTAACGGTTTTTTTTGAGGATACGGACCAAAGGGCGGCGGTCCGGGAAATTCTTGCCAAGGTTTATGATCTGGAGCGCTTAAACAGTCGGGTCGTCCTCGGCAGCGCCAATGCCAGAGATTTAACGGCCATCAAATATTCCTTGTCCCAGATTCCTCCCCTGAAGGCCGTTCTGGTCTCTCTGTCCCAGCAGCCAAGCGGGCGGCTGCATGATATCTGTAACAACCTGGACGGGTTGGCCGATATCTGCGCCCTGCTTGAGGACGGCATCCGTGAAGACGCACCGGTGACCCTGCGGGATGGCGATTTAATTAAAGAAGGATACAACAGGGAACTTGATGAGCTGATTTATATCCAGAGAGACGGCAAGGATATGATCCTCGCCCTGGAGGCCAAGGAACGGGAGCTAACCGGCATTGCCAATCTCAAGATCGGTTTTAACCGGGTCTTTGGTTATTATCTGGAAGTGAGTCGGGCGCAGGCAGCCAGAGTGCCGGAACATTATATTCGGAAACAGACCCTGGTTAACGGCGAAAGGTTCATTACCCCGGAGCTTAAAGAGTTTGAAAATAAGGTGATGGGCGCCCAGGAAAAGAGGCTGGATCTGGAATACCGGCTATTCTGCGAAATCCGTAAAAAAATTGCCGGCCGTAGTGCCGATATTCTACAGACTGCCGCGCAAATCGCCCGCCTTGATTTTTTTGCCTGCCTGGCCGAAGTGGCCCGGCGTTACCGCTATGTGCGTCCCGAGGTAAACGACGGCGAAGAAATATCTATCCATGAGGGGCGGCATCCGGTCATCGAGCGGGCCATGCCGCCGGACCGGTTTGTGCCAAACGACATATATCTGAACCAGCAGAACGAGGAAGTATTGATAATTACCGGGCCGAATATGGCCGGTAAATCAACGATTTTGCGGCAGACGGCCCTCATTGCGTTGATGGCGCAGATGGGCGGGTATGTACCGGCGGATAAGGCGGTAATCGGTGTGGTGGACCGGATTTTTACCCGAGTCGGCGCGATGGATGATTTGCGCAGAGGACAATCGACCTTCATGGTGGAAATGAACGAAACCGCTAATATTCTCAATAACGCCACGGAGAGAAGTCTGGTTGTTCTTGATGAAATAGGCCGGGGCACGAGTACCTATGACGGTCTGGCCATTGCCTGGGCTGTTGCCGAAGATTTGGCTGACAAGAACGGCAAAGGGATTAAGACCATCTTTGCGACGCATTATCATGAGCTTACCGAACTTGCCTTGACCAAAAAAGGGGTAAAAAATTATAATGTTGCGGTGCGGGAATGGAATGACAGCATTATTTTTCTGTATAAATTGATGCAGGGCGGGGCCAACCGGAGTTACGGCATTCAGGTGGCGGCCTTGGCGGGAGTGCCGGCCAGGGTTGTGACTCGTGCCAATGAAATTTTAAGTAATATTGAGAACGGCGAATTTAACCGGGAGGGAATGCCGCGCCTTGCCGCCGGCAAGAATGCGGCCGTTGAGGACCCTTCTGTTCACAGGCCCAGACAATTGCCGCTTTTTGCAGGGGACGGCGATCCGGTTCGAAAAAAAATTCAGGCGACGCCGCTGGATCAATTGAGTCCGATAGATGCACTGAATTTGTTGTATGAACTCAAAAAAATGTAATAATTATATGTTGTTGCTGATATGAAAACGAAAAAAAGCAGTAAAATTTCTGTTTAACGGCGTTATGTTATTAAATGACTAAAGAAAACTTAAGTAAAATAGAGGGTTGCATAAAATAACGTAAATTGATACTACACTTATGGAATAATCACCTAATGGTCTCTTTAGTAGGATAAGCAGGTCATTTTAATCATGCAAAATATTAAATTTTACCTTCCCGGCCAAGCCTTCCGGGCCGATAATGCTGGATTTTTCTCGAGTCCGTCGAAGCATGGCCTGACTTCTTATGTTAACAAGTCGCTCTATTTGCTGGTGGCCGTTATCTCGCTGGTTTTGTTTTTTTTCAATACAACCGATCGGGGTTGCATCGCGCAGGCCGCCGAACAAAGCGAGGCGTCCACTATACTCCATAAGCGTTATGACCTGGCCAAATTCTACTATCACAACCTGCTGAGCCGACCGGACCTCGCAACATCCCGCCATAACTGGGACGCCGCGATCAGGGCGTTTCGCCATGTTTATCTGGCTCAACCGAAGCATGAACTGGCGCCGTCCACACTATTTATGATGGGCCGCATGTGTCTCGCAATGTATGACCAGTTTCATAATCCTCTCGATCTTGGTGAAGCCGTTGCCTATTTCGAAGATGTTGCCAAACTCTTTCCAAAACATTACCTGGCGGATGACGCCCTTTACATCCTCGGCAATACCTACATCGACGATAAGAACGACAGGGAACTGGCCGCTAAGACCTTTTCCAGAATTCTGGCCTCATATTCGGAGGGTGATATGGCCCAGGCCGCTGCCGACCAACTTGAGAATTTACAGGACGTTGTCGATAATGTCGGACAAACGATCGCCCTGGAAGCGCGGCAGATTGACGAGATCGCGGAGGTCCAGTCTATAAAATACTGGTCGAACAACGACTATACCAGGGTGGTTATTATGGCTTCAGCGCCGGTCAGCTTCAAGGATCATCTCCTGGAAAAGATAGGCAACCAGCCGCGGCGGCTTTATATCGATTTTTCGAACAGCCGCATAGCCCCGGAAGACCGGACGCCGATTCCCATCCAGGACGGCCTGCTGAAAAGGGTAAGAGCAGGACAGTTCTCCGATGACACGGTGCGGGTGGTGCTGGATATTGAGTCAATTTCCAAATTCAAACTTTTCAACCTACAGGATCCTTTCCGGGTGGTGGTTGATGTCATGGGGCGGAAGCCGGAAAACAGTGCGGGTGCGTCAGCTTCGACAGCCGGCGGCGCGGTGGTACGGCAAGTTAAGACGGCGGCAGCCGCGGGGCCGCTCCCGCGACGACCTCAAACGCATGCGGCGGCCCATCCATCACCCCTTTCCCTGGCTCAGCAGCTTGGTCTGGGGGTTAAACGGATAGTTATCGATCCGGGACATGGCGGCAAGGATCCCGGCTGTATAGCGAGAAACGGCCTTAAGGAAAAGGACGTAGTTTTGCGCGTTGCCAGGAAGCTCGCAAAAAAGTTGCGGGAAGAATACTCTTACGACGTTATATTAACCAGGGATCGCGACATATTTATTCCGCTTGAGGAGCGCACCGCGATTGCCAACACCAGCAAGGCGGATCTTTTTATTTCCATACACGCCAATGCGGCCCCGTCGCCTAAGGTCCGGGGAGTCGAAACTTATTTTCTTAATCTGACAACCAACGCCGATGCTATGCGGGTGGCGGCGAGGGAAAATGCCACCACTGCCAATAATATGAGCGACTTGCAGGATATTCTTTCTGATTTGTTGAATAACGCCAAGCTCAATGAGTCGGCTAAGCTGGCGAAACAAGTCCAGGCCAATATGGCGAATGGTCTTAACTTGAAGAGCCTGGGCGTCAAACAGGCCCCGTTTTACGTTTTAATTGGTGCGCAAATGCCGGCTATTCTTACGGAAATTTCTTTTCTCAGTAATCCGCAGGAGGCCGAAAAGTTGAAAAACGATAGTTTCCTGTCGGCTGTCGCCGATCAGATAGTGACCGGCGTTTCCTATTATGTCAGTGATTCCAGTCTGGCCAGTTTAACCAATTAAGTAACTATTCAGCTGCACCCCATCTTCGTCCGTTTCGCCCTCCTCACGTACAGGG
>CAYWUR010000026.1:0-5919 GCA_964460745.1 uncultured Desulfobulbia bacterium
GGTCTTTACTGTTCTCGGTCTTTAGCCGGTCAGTTTAAGGATATGAAGTGTTTTGTCGGCATTAACGACCGTGGAGATACCACCCGGCGCAAGTTTCCTGGCAGCTTCGTAGAGCTCGGACTCCTTGTTTTTATTTAAATTAACCTGTCGCCTGACAATAAAGGTACCGTCCGAAGAAATCCCGGTCGGGTCGCTGTCAAATTTTGTCAGTATCTGCTCCCGGATCAAATTTGCCTTTTGCCGAGACTCGGGCGCGTCGGCATCCAGAAAAAACACCACGTCGGTCACCTGCACCCTCTCCGGCTGAATATATTGATCTTTCAATTCCTCATAGGCCTTGTCGACGTCACCAGGTCCAATTCGAATATTTTCGTCCACCTCCATGGCTATAGCCTTTTTGACCATAAAATAGCGCTTAACCTGACCCCTGAATTCCTGCTCGTTCTCCCCTTGCTTACTGAGATAATTCCGATAACGCGCCTCGCTGCCAAGACTTTTTTTTAACTGGGCTATCTGTCTATCAACAGCCTCGGACGGAATCGTTATACCCAGGCTAACCGCTCTTTGATAGGCAAGTTCCTCGACGATAGCCCTTTCAATGGCCTTTTTCCTTATCTGCGCGGTAATTTCCGGCGTCAGATCGCCATGCTGATAGCTTTGCATGGCGATCTGACGCATTTGTCTGACAAGATCGGTAGCAGTAACATTTCTGCCGTTAACCTTGACGATCACTGTCGAACCTGTCTCGTGTCCATTTTCGCCGGCTGTTGACGCACCGCCCCCCGACGGGGTTTTTTCCTCGGCCGATACATACGCTGCCACGTTTACGACCAACATTAACACCGCCGCCAGGATAAAAAACCTACATGCTTTTTTCATTTGTGCCTCTGTTCAATTGTGATGTATTCGTAATAATTCTAAAAGAATTTCCTCTTTACTTTAATGTAAACATATTCGGAATTACCCAGAGAAATATTCTCCTGAACGGTGGACCGGTAAATTGAATAGCGGGCGCCCAAATTAACATATACCTTGCCGACATACCAGGTAAGATGTGAATTCAACGAGTAAATATTGCTGTCCACAAAGCCGTGCCGCAGAGAATATTTGGCGGCCAGATAAAAGGTTAGATGCTTTTTGGGTATTCTGCTCTGTAGCTGAACCTCGCTTGAAAGAAGCGTTTCCGAAAGACCGGCCGTCGGCAACTCCTCGCCGCTGACCTCCGGGTAAATTCGCCTTTCGGCTTTCAGTTTCAGGGTAAAATCCGTATAGTGCGTCATTTTTCTATAATAATTGGCAAACCCACCCCAACGTCTTTCAGAACTAACGGAAGAATCAACATTTTGATATTCAACTCCTGCAATGACCTGATTTTTCTGGACCGTCAATCCATAGGTATCGCTTGTGCCGTTACTGAGAGTGCCCGGATAAATTCCTTCAAGTAAACTCTGTGCCGTTGAGGAATGAAGGTAATAGGGAGAGAAAAGATTGTTCAACAAATTAAGTCGAAAATGGTATCCGGATTTTTTAGTCTCAAGTTTGAATTCGCCAGGGATCAACGAATAGGTCACCTCAAAGCGATCGGTAAAATCGAAGCCGGACGGCAGGGCGGTAATAATTATCTCGATCGAATCATCGACAGTCGGCAGAAAATCATAATAAACACCTTCTTCAAGATCGACGGAGTTGCCGAAGTCATCGGTCACGGTTATAATAATCGTATCTTTATCAATGTTCTGGTTATTCAAGGAAAAGGGTGTTAGCAGGGCAACGCCGTTTGGCCGTTCGTGCAGTATCCGCGGCGCCCCGACCCGCTCGAGGATATCAGCCCCGGTCCAGCCCCCCATTGACACGTTGCCGCGGTATATCTTTTTGAGATAATTAATATTGAGCCGCCAGCTGCTCCGTTTATTCAACCCGGTCGAAGAGTCGGTATCGCCGTAAGTAACCGCCGCGCTGGTCCGCAGACTATTATAAAGATGGTGGGTCAAGTTGGCGCTGTAATTTTTTGCATCGTTAAACGCCACGTCGGCGCCTGCTGTCGGCGAGTCCCCTCTTTCTATAACAGACCTGTCTTTATCATGCTGAAAAGTAAAACCGGAAGCAAAATGCAGCGGCAGATTCAAATTCAACCGCTCGAGCCACGATTCACGTCGAGTGGTCGAGAAATCAGCCACCTTTACCACATCCTCCTCGCTCAATTTCCAGTTTGAGAAAAGACTAAACAATCTATGGCTTATCCTGTTGTCGAAATAGAACTGATCAAGCCCCTTTACGGACCGGTCCGCAAGATTGGAATCGGTATGCTGATAAGAACCGTTCACAATGAAAAAACGCTTAAAATAGTTAAAGTCAAGACGGTAGATATCAGAGGTGTCTGAAGATAAGGCGTTACTATTTATAGGCGTCGAATCTTCTCTTTTGTCGTTGATATAACTTGCCGACCCGGACCAGGGCAATTTTTTGTAACGCAAATGGGCGCCGGATTGATATCTTTTGACAGGGCCAGTATCACCGGTCAACTGCCCCACCAGCAGAGGAACACGCATCGAGGTAAAAAGTTCAAGATTATAGGAATGCTTGGGCAGAAAAATAGCGCTGAGTTCATATTGTTCGGTGGTTGCGACGTCCCAGCCCGACAGATCATTGCGACTGCTATAATTTTCCGCCATGCCACCGCCGCCTGCGGCACGAAATACAAGTAGTCTTGGATGATAAACAAAACCGGCCATGGCCAGATTCAATCGTTCTCTGAAATCCACTTCCGTTCTCTGTAGGGTATTGCGGGAAGTCTCGTTCCTGACACTCTCATAAGAGGCATCCAATTCGAGGTCCCCGGAATAACCGGAGATTTTAGGGAAAAAACTCCTTTTGCCCCAGAGAAGCTGGGGATAAAGCAGGAAGGCGGTCAAGGTAATCAGCAGTACGTAACTTTTTCTCATTCCGCTTTATCTTGCATTGACGTCCCCCAATAGGCGCCGTCTCGTGACGGCAGACCAAGGGTCTGCCGGAGAATACTATTTATTATTCTTGTTTTCCTTGCCCTGCTCAACTTCTTCAGGATGCTCCTCCTGCCACTTCTTGGCCTTCTCCAGAGCTTCTTTCCTTATTTCTTCTATTGAAGGATAGGTTTTACCCTTTTCCCGGCCAAAGGCATAAACATTGACAAGACTAGTGCCAAACTGACTGGTCACAATAACCAGATATTCAGCATCAAAACTTGGATCTATATATTCCCGAAAATAATTAACATTATCATAATCGATATATACCTTCGCCGGCAGGAACAGATCGCCGGGGGTGGTGCCGGCCTTCCCGAAAAACATCAACAACTGGCCATTCGGCATAAATATCTGTACATTGTCAAAGGCGGCGTCCACGGCATAGACCCTGCCTTTTTTATCAACAGCCAAGCCACGCGACCTGGAAAAGAAACCAGGATTCTGCCCAGGATTGCCGATTTTTCCGAGATAGTGACCGTCCCGGTCATACTTGACGATTTGATCGCGGCCGGGGTCGGAGACAAAAATGGTGCCATTTTTGTCAATTGTGAGATTGGTCGGCAGATTAAGCCTTTCCTCAAGGACGCCCCGCTGGCCGATTTTTTTCACCAACACCCCGTTTTTTTTATTAAAAACCTTAATCTCCCGGTTTCTGGCATCCACCACGTAAAGCCGATCCCCAAATGGAGCGGAATCCGTTGGTTTCCAGGAGCCAGGCATGCCGTAGGTCTTTACGTAAAAATCGTTACGGTCGTACATGACCACCTGGCCCCTTATAGGATCAACGACATACTTGGCGCCATCCGAGTCAATGCTGATATTAAGGGGCTGGATCAACTTACCGATCCCCTTTGCCCCTTCAAGGCGGCTGAGTTTCTTCGCCTTCAGATCAAAAATAAAAACAGAGTTGTTGGTGTCGCAGACATAAATTTTGCCGTCATACATGGAAACGCCGTAGGGTTTATCCAACCGCTTGACGGCTTCTTTCTCGCCGGTAACAAAAGCATCAAAGGCCGAGGCCGGCGGCTCGATATCCTTGGCACTGGTAAAACTCACCAGATATTGCAATCTTGGCAATTCCGGCTCTTTAGGATAAAAAATATTTTCGGTGTTTTTCGGCTTAGGCAGGTCAGTGGTGGCGCAGCCGGCAAAGGAAAGAACAAAGACGACAAGCAATAACAGAGGAACACCTCTTAAAATCTTCCAACATCCCCGCATATTTTTTCCCTCATCGTAGATCGGAGCAGGCTTAATTTGAAAAACAAACATCCTTATCTTGCCCTTGGCGACAGTACCCCGCTTAGAGATGCCCCGGGGTTTCTGAGACTAACGGCATCATAAAAACATATACAGTAAAAATTGGCCGTTTGTAAAGGATTTAAAAAGATTTTTCCAAAACAAATCACCCAGAAGCCACAATATATTGACAAAAAAACAAAAACCACTACTATATTTAGTGGTTGAAATGGTTAAGCTGTGTTATTCTGCATCAATAGAAACAAGAGGCCTTGTAGAGGGTGCCGAATTAATAATCCGGGCAAGTGCGTAATTTTTAACCGGTTTGCCGTCGTCATTGTGTACTTTTTATCCTGTTTTTTTCAAAACGTAAGCAATTTTTTAAGTTGAGGGACTCGTAACAAATCCATCAATGCCGCCCAAGGATGGACGGTGGAGCAAAAAGTCACAGAACGGACTTTTTACGAATACGTCAAATCTAAGAAACAAAAGCAAAAATTATGCCGTATTAAAAACTTAGCCACACCCTCATTCACGGGATGGCCGCAACTTAACATACTGTTTTGGCACAAAAATTGCTTTATCCGATAAAGTAAGTTTGTTTTGTATGGACTCGTAACAAATATGCCGATGGCTAAAAGAATAAGAATTTCGATATACACCCCACAGGAGATAAGCACCCTTGCCGGGCATAAACTCCGACTTCGAGTGCCCTTGGGGTATAGGTAAGCACAGACTCCGAAAATCTCCATTTATGGACAGACACTATCTACACGGGGGAGAGAGTGGGCCCAGAAAAACATGACAAATGGCTGACCGTCATCTGTTTGAGCCTGTTGCTCCCGGTTATTCTTGCTGTGGCATCCTTTGCGGGCGGGGAAGAGCAATCGAACCAGCCACCCCCGAAGATAAGCAGCAAGGACTGTATAAAATGTCACAAAAAACCCATCGCCGACATTGCCGCCAAGGGGATGGCCCACCGAGATAAGGTGACCTGCCAGGATTGTCACAGGGGGCATCCGCCGGCGGTTCAGGAAATCATCCCAAAATGCAGCAGATGTCATTCCGGCCAGCCGCACTTTGAACTGATCGGTTGCCTCAAATGCCATACCAATCCGCACACCCCCTTGGAAATTAAATTAACCAAGGCCATCACCGCACCCTGCCTTACCTGTCATACGGATCAGGAAAAACAACGTCAGGCGCACAAAAGCATTCACAGCATTCTGGCTTGCACAGCCTGTCACTGGAGGCATGGCTATGCCCCTTCATGCCTCAGATGTCATAAACCTCATTCCGACGCAATGGGACCGGATGAATGCCGCCGGTGTCATCAGGCCCATATGCCCCTGGTTGTCACCTATGGGCCGGATATCCCGCCGGAGGATTGCGCCGCCTGCCACCCGAAACCATATAAGCTGCTGGCGGCAAGCAAGTCAAAACATAAAAATGTCGCATGCGTTAAATGCCATGCGGCAAAACATAAGGCAATCCCGCAATGTCAGTCTTGCCACGGCAAACCGCACGCCGCTGCAATTCATAAAAAAATCAAAAAGTGCGGAAAATGTCACGGTATCGCCCATGACCTGCTGCCGATCCATTAAAATTATGGGCTTTTTTCGGATACATCAATAATTAAGGGAGCATCAGCAAGGCATGAGAATTATTTTTTCAAAACTTA
>CAYWUR010000026.1:6019-11892 GCA_964460745.1 uncultured Desulfobulbia bacterium
CATCAATAATTAAGGGAGCATCAGCAAGGCATGAGAATTATTTTTTCAAAACTTATTTCACGGTTAAAACGAATACCTGCCGTCTTCTTTAATAATAAGAACCTACTCATCACACTGACAGCGGCAGCGGTCATCTTACCGAACCTGCCTGTTAATGCCGAAACGAACCGAACTTTCTATACCATCCAGATCAACAGTTACAAAGGCCCAAAGGACGCCAGCCGTTACTTCATGATTCTCGCCGGCAAACTGCCGGAAAAACTTTTACCATCTTTACGGATCGCCTATATCGCACCATACTACGCTATCAGGGTTGGGAAGTTCAGTTCCCGGAAAGATGCGTTACCGGCTCTTGCGCCTGTAAAAAATATCGCGCCGCACGCTTTACTCATGAAGGCCGTCAAGGCCGAGGATGTCGTCAGAACCCTGCAACCGCTGGAACCGGCTAAAAGTGACGCTGACAAAATACCCGCCGCGGAACCCGCGCCCCCTGAGCCATTAAATCAGGCAGCCCCCCCCCAGCCAGAACCTGTTGTGCCACCTGCAAAAGCCGATTACCAGCCGACCGGCGAACCGCTGCCGGCCAGCCCTCCGCCTGCCGTGCAGACGCCGGCGCCGGTGCCGGTGGTCCCCGCCGCCGAACCGCTGCCGACCGCCCCCTCGCTACCGGTCGTGCAGACCACGGCGCCGGAGATCACTCCTCCCGAGCCGGCGTCCACAAAAGACAATAAGCATATTGCTAACAAAATTATCCAGCCCGCCCACTGTGTAACTAACGATTGTCATGCCGGCATCCGGCAATTCAAAACAGTTCATTCGCCCGTGCAGGAGAATGACTGTCTGGCCTGTCACAAACAGCAGACCACTGAACATCCCGCCAAGGACGGTGACAGTTTTACCTTAATTGCCCAAGGAGCAGAGCTTTGTTTCCTGTGCCACGACCCCTTTGGACAGAAACAGGTTGTCCACGCCCCGGTGGAGGAAGGAGAATGCCTGGCATGTCATGAGCCACATGGCTCATCCGAGCCTTTTCTCCTGAATGTCGGCAGTAACCAGAAGAGTCTTTGCCTGACGTGTCATGACGGCGAACCGTTTGAGCAAAAATTCGGGCATGGCCCCGTGGACCTGGGTACATGCACCATCTGTCACCTGCCGCACGAATCTGACAACCAGGCTCTCCTCAGAGAGAGTCCACAGGAAACATGCCTGGGATGCCACGTCGACTTTGCGAGCGGCATGCGGGAGGCCCCCTTTATTCATCTTCCTGTAAAAGAGCAGGTATGCACGTCATGCCATAAACCGCACGGCAGCAGCGAGGCCAATCTTTTAAAGAAAAAAGGCGATGCCCTGTGTTTCGGTTGTCACGAAGATATCAAAAATAAAAGCAAAAAAGCCAGAACCAAACATAAAGCACTCTACAAAAAGGACCGATGCGGCAACTGCCACCAGACTCACTTTTCCGAGCAAAACCACCTGCTCATAAAAAACGAGAAAGCCCTTTGTCTTGATTGTCATGGCCAGGAAGATTATAACAGGACTAAGAAATCCGCTCTCCGCAACATAGAAAAAGAGATTAAAGGGAAAAAATATCTGCACGGTCCGGTCGCCGAAGGGCATTGCTCTGTATGCCATGACCCGCACGGTTCCAGGTACGCCAGATTACTGAGGGGGGCTTATCCCGGCACCTTTTATGCCCCGTATAAACCGGCGAGCTATAACTTCTGTTTTAAATGCCACGACAAAAAAATACTGGCATCCAAGGAAACGACGCAGGATACTAAGTTTAGAAACGGCAGCGAGAACCTGCACTACCTTCATGTCGCCAAACCTCGCAAAGGCCGGACCTGCCAGTCCTGCCACGCCGTACACGCAAGTAACGGTGCAAAGCTCATCGATACGCAAGGGGCGCCGTTCGGCGCCTGGCGGGTTCCCATCAGTTTCAAGCTGACCGATCGGGGCGGCAGCTGTAGTCCGGGATGCCACCGCCGGATGGATTATGACCGGGAGAAGGCGATTGACAACAGCCAACCGCCTGAATAGATTTATTCTGCATCCGTAAAGGCAAACAAACAGAGCGGTTTACCATGAATAACGCACGAAAAGTAACAAACAAAAAAGTGTCGAGTCCCTACCTTAAATTGTTTGCACTTGTACTGGCAATTATAGTTACGGGATGCACGGATCAGGCGGCCAGGTATAAGGCGCTTTCCACCTTTTTCGACGGTGTACCGATCCTGCCGGCTGTGGACGATTTATGCCGGGACCAAAAGAATGATCTCTGTAAAGAGTACTTCGAAGAAATGACAATCGCGGCGACCGGCGGCAAAAAAATAAAACAGACGGCCGGATCGAAAATTCGATCCATACACCCGCCTTACGCGCAGAAAAACTGTCAGGGGTGCCATGACTTCAAGTCGGCAAATCTTCTCATACGCCCCAAGAATCAGCTCTGTTTCGTCTGCCACAAAAACTTTATCAAAGGCTCAAATGTGCATGGTCCGGTTTCGGTTGGCGCATGTCTGGCCTGCCATTTTCCGCATGATTCTCAAAACACCTTTCTGCTGCGCCGGGAAAAGACGGCGCTCTGTGCCAAATGCCATCAGGAGAAACGGCTGGCCTACAACATGCATGTCAGGGTAATCGAGCATCATATGGCCTGCGTCGACTGTCACGATCCCCATAGTGCCAATGCCAAATATTTTCTAAAATAAGGCATGCCTCTCAGCCCGTTCTTACAAAATAATTGCCGTAAGCACACCCCTTGCACAATATCTTCTTCCCTTTGCGAACTTCGCGACAGTCTTGGACATAATCTCCGCAGGATTCGCAGCGTACCCGGCTCATGGGCCGGCCGGGCATATCACATTCCGGAATAGAAACCGCCACTTCTTCCACCTTAAAAAGTTCATCCTGCGGCATGCGGCGATAGGCCTCGAGTTGTTGCTTATATTTATCTTCGATCTCAGGACAATATTTAGACGCGAGCCTCCTGGCTTCCTCACGGGCGGTAATCCGCACGGCCCTGCCGGTTGTCAGATTTACAAAAGATGCCGCCATAATTCCATAATCCAGCCACTTCAAAGACCGTTTGCCCAGGCTGCAACCGGTAACACTCTGGATAGCGTCCGTGGCGCAACGATCAATTTCGACAAGGACGTAAAGACTTTTGCGGTCCTTACCCCGGGGATCGTCAATCCCTATTTCCTTAAGACCGATCATTGCCATGCGAACCCCTATCACCTGCCCGGCACAGACATGACCATGAATCAGGGTGGATTTTTTGAGCAGTTCTTCGAAAGTTTCCATATAATTTTGTATTTCCTTGCAATATTAGCATGTTACAGGCCTTCACCTTGCCCCATATTTTTTTAGCATAACGCATTCCGACAAAATTAAAAACTTTTTACCGCGCGGTGGATATTCGTCTGTTTTCCCTTGTCCTTGCATAACTCTACACTTTCGGCTAACATTTTATTTGAGGTCGTATCGGGTCGCGACGTTTCATTTCCGTAAATAACGGCTTGCCTTTGGCGACCGGAACTGCTAACTGTAAAAATAATCCGAGGATAATTATGAAAAAATCATTCTTTATTATCAGTATAACTATGGCAATTCTCTACACCGCTTCCCTGGCCTGGAGCGCCCCGGATGAAAAAATCAAGCCTGACAGCCGCTGCGCGGTCTGTGGGATGTTTGTTGCAAAATATCCAAACTGGGTAGTCCAGATCCGTCACGCCGACGGCAAGATAATGGTCTTCGACGGCGTCAAGGATCTGATGGCCTACTATTTCAACCCAACCGGTTTCGGCCCGTACACAAAAGACCAGATCAAAGAGATATGGGTAAAGGATTACTATTCCCTTAAGTGGTTGGATGCCCGCAAGGCCTTTTTTGTTACCGGCAGCGATATACATGGTCCCATGGGCCATGAATTTATCGCCTTTTCATCAAAACCGGCAGCCGAGGCCTTCCGTGAGGACCACAAAGGCAAAAAGGTGTTAAGCTTTGACGAAATCAGCAGCGCAATGGTCAACGAAATGCGCACCGGGCAGAAAATGAAGTGATCACAGGACGTGAAAAACGGTAAATGAAACCGAGACCCGCAATTATCCTGCTTATTATTCTGCTGGTGCTGGCCATCGTGGATACCGGCATTTTTTTCCACCATAAACATGGTTACGCCCTGCGGCGGCAGCGAATGTATATCTTTGATATCGCCACGGCCGGCTTGGGACTTACCGACCTGTGTATCGCCACGGAAGCCCGCTATACAAGACACCCGGCAATCAGCGACCATGTAGTCCCTTTTATGGATCATCCCGGCGCCATTGAACATTTTCCCTCCGGATCTTTCTGGGCGCCGCCGCCCTTAATGCGAAACAATGCACAAAGCCATTGAAAAACAAATAAATATTCTGGACTATTCCCTGTCCTCCATATGGCGGCGCAAGCTGAAAAATATCGGCATAATGTTGATCTTCGCGGCCGTTATTTCCCTGCTGGCCTCCTTTCTCATGGTAACAGAGGCATTAACCGACACGGCGGCCAAGGTCCTGAGTCATGCGCCGGAAATAACCGTACAGCGCATGTCGGCCGGCCGGCAGGAATCCCTGCCGCTTGACTACGCAAAGAGGCTTAACAACATTTTCGGTATTAAAAAGATAGTACCGCGAATATGGGGATATTACTTCGATGAGGTTACGGGCGCCAACTATACGGTTATGGGCCTGGACACTACCGCCATGCCGTCAGGCGACAAGCTGGGACTTACTCTCACAGAGGGCCGCTTCCCGGCGCCGGATGAAAGAGAGGCTGCCGTGCTGGGGCAAGGCCTGCTTCAAAATATGGGCTTACAGAACCGGCGCATGCTCTCTCTCTTCCGGCCGGACCTTTCTCTCAAGCCGTTGAAAATAACAGGAATATTCAGTGCTGAAACAGATATTCTGACCAATGACCTTATGGTAATGAACATGGCGGACGCCCGTGATCTCTTCGCTATCCCGCCCGGCTTGGCGACGGACCTCTGTGTCTATGTTAACAACCCCAGAGAGATATCAACCATTGCCCGGAAAATCGCCAAAATCCTGCCCGGCACAAGGGTACTGACAACGCCCCAGATAAAACAAACCTATCAGATTGTCTTCGGCTGGCGAAGCGGCTTTGCCTCGATTTGTCTTCTGGCGGCCCTGGCGGCATTTGTCATCCTTGCCTGGGATAAAGCCTCCGGCTTGTCGCCGGAAGAACGACGGGAAATAAGTATTCTGAAAATACTGGGGTGGGAGACCTCGGACATCCTGACCCTCCGCTTCTGGGAAAGCTGCATCGTTTCATCGTTGGCGTTTGTTATCGGTTGCACGGCGGCCTATTTCCATGTGGCCTTTTTAAATGCCTCTTTTTTCAGACCGGTCATGATCGGCTGGTCGGTCCTGCACCCGCCGTTTCGACTGCTGCCGGAGCTTTCATTTGCCAATCTTTTTCTTATTTTCTGTTTTTCCGTCCTGCCCTATCTGGCGGCGACGATTATTCCGGCATGGCGTGGCGCGATTGTACCGCCTGAAACGGCAATTCAAGGCTGAAGGGAAACATGTTAATCGAGTTGGAGTCGGTCAACAAAATTTATAATGCCGGCAAAGTCAATGAGGTCAAAGCGCTGACCGACATAACGCTGCGGATTGAGGCAAAAAGCATTACCTGTCTTAAAGGGGCCAGCGGTTCCGGCAAGAGTACCCTGTTGTCGATAATCGGCTGCATATTTCCACCGACCAGCGGCCGGGCCGCTATTGCCGACAAACAGATTTCCCGCCTACCTGACCGTTTTCTTACCATCTACCGTCGACAAAATATCGGCTTTATTTTTCAACAATTCAATATCC
>CAYWUR010000027.1:0-11743 GCA_964460745.1 uncultured Desulfobulbia bacterium
TTAGCATTTCGTCGTAGTGACAAATTAATTTTGGTTAGATTCTTTTAAATGTGAATTAAGGAGATATGCCCAACTGGTCTTTTGGGCTGGTCCTGATGTTTATTGAGTTGCCGGTTAAAGCCGGTTACAAAAAGATGAGGGCATTGTTAGATGAAGATGATGAATAGAGTCAGAAAAAACTTCGCTAAGACTGTGCAGATCGTGGAACCCCCGCATCTTATCGCTATGCAAAGGTTGTCATATGAGAAATTCCTGCAGATGAACATTGCTGCTGAGGATCGGGAGGACGTCGGGCTTCAATCAATTTATCAGAGCGTCTTTCCGATCAAAGATTTCAACGGCGTCTGTTCGCTGGAATTTGTGCGTTATAATTTTGGTGAACCTAAATATACGGTAGAAGAGTGCCTTGAAAGGGGGATGACATACGAAGTCCCGGTTAAGATTACTGTTCGTTTGGTAACTTACGACACTGATACGGAAACAGGCGTTCAAAATATCAGGGACATTAAAGAGCAGGAAGTCTACCTTGGGAGTGTTCCCCTGATGACCAGGGATGGCGTGTTTGTCGTCAACGGGACGGAACGGGTAATTGTCAGCCAGCTGCAACGTTCCCCCGGCCTGTTTTATGCACATGACAATGGCAAGACACATGTGAGCGGCAAGCTCCTCTATTCCGCGAGAATAATACCTGTCCGGGGGTCTTGGATAGATCTTGAGTTTGATATCAAGGATGTTCTTTATGTCCGCATTGATCGCCGTCGAAAGTTTCCGGTCACCACTTTGCTAATGGCTTTAGGCTATTCTGCCGAAGAATTGCTGCGTTATTTTTATAAGGTGGAAAAGATTTCCATCAAAAAAGGGCGATTTAAAAAGGTTTTTGATCCGGAACTCGCCCTTGGTCAGCGGACCCCCAAAGATATTATTAACCCCAAAAACGGAGAGGTCCTTGCCAAAAAGTATCGTAAGCTAAGCAAGGCCTTAGTCAAGCGCCTGGTGGAAAGCGGGATAGAGTATTTAAATATTGAAGCGGAAGATCTGCTTGGTAAATTCCTGGCGCATGACGTGGTCGAGACGGAATCCGGAGAAGTGCTTGCGCACTGCAATGATGAAGTGACGGAGTCCATTCTTGCCACACTTATTGAAAATAAAATTTCATCTATCGAAGTTCTTTTCATAGATGATGTAAAGGCGTCTGATTCCTTTCGTAAGACTTTGGCGTTGGATAAGGTCAAAACAACGGAAGAGGCATTGCTGGAGATTTATCGGCGGTTGAGGCCCAGCAGTCCCCCTACCCAGGAGGTGGCCACCTCTTTTTTTCATAATCTTTTCTTTAACTCTGATTCTTATGATCTTTCGGACGTCGGTCGCTTTAAAATTAATGCCAAGCTGAAGTTGCAAACCGATATAATCATAAGAACCTTGACCAAAGAGGACATTATGGGCGCGGTTCTATATTTGGTCAAACTCAAAGATGAACAGGGTAAGGTTGACGATATTGACCATCTTGGAAACCGTAGAGTGAGAACGCTTGGCGAACTGGTCGAGAATCAATATAGGATAGGTCTGGTCAGGATGGAAAGGGCTATTCGTGAGCGGATGACGTTGCAAGAAGTGGAGACCATGATGCCCCACGACTTAATCAACCCTAAACCGATCACCTCGGCGATTAAGGAATTTTTTGGAACCAGTCAGCTTTCTCAGTTTATGGATCAGACTAACCCTCTTTCCGAGGTAACCCATAAACGGCGCTTGAGCGCGTTGGGCCCCGGTGGTCTGTCCAGGGAAAGGGCGGGGTTTGAGGTCCGTGACGTACACCCAACTCATTATGGTAGAATTTGTCCTGTGGAGACTCCGGAAGGACCAAATATAGGCCTGATTGTCTCTCTTGCCGCTTATGCGCGTGTCAATCAATTCGGCTTTATAGAGACGCCTTATCGTAAGGTCGTTGACCATAAAATCACCGACGAAGTTGTTTATGTGAATGCCTTGGAGGAGAAGGGGCATGTCATTGCGCCGGCGAAGGTTGAGTGCAAGGACGACAAGATCTTGCCGGGCGCTATCATAGCAAGAGAAGAGGGCGAGGTGGTTATATCAACCGGGGATAAGGTTACATACATGGACATCTCTCCGCATCAATTGGTGAGTGTGGCGACTGCCCTGGTTCCTTTCCTTGAGAATGATGATGCCAACCGTGCATTGATGGGGTCGAATATGATGCGGCAGGCTGTGCCGTTGTTGCAGACATCCGCACCATTGGTCGGTACGGGCCTTGAACATAATGTGGCCTGTGATTCAGGCGCCTGTGTGCTGGCCGCCGGCGACGGAGTTGTTGAGGATGTGGATGCCAATCGTATCGTCGTACACTACGATGAACCTGGAACAGATGGCTATTCCACCGGTATTGCCGTATATAGATTGAACAAATTCAAGAAATCCAATCAGAATACCTGCATTAATCAGAAATCTTTAATCCTGCCGGGAGAGAGAATAGTTAAAGGGCAAGTATTGGCTGACGGCCCTTCTTGTGACCAGGGCGAACTGGCCTTGGGCAAAAATATTACCATGGCCTTTATGTCATGGCGGGGCTATAACTTCGAAGATTCAATCCTTCTCAGTGAACGCCTGTTAAAAAATGATACGTTTACTTCCGTTCATGTCGAAGTGTTTGAAACCATGGCCCGAGACACCAAACTCGGCAAGGAAGAAATTACTCGCGATATACCAAACTTCGGCGAAGAAGCTCTGCGTAATCTTGATGAAAGTGGAATCGTCCGAATAGGCGCGGAGGTGAAGCCCGGCGATATTCTGGTTGGCAAGGTGACCCCAAAGGGTGAGACAATGTTGTCGCCTGAAGAGAAATTGTTGCGGGCCATTTTTGGTGATAAGGCTGGCGATGTTAAGGATTCCTCCCTGCGGGTGCCACCTGGGGTGGGTGGGGTTGTAATAGAT
This sequence comes from uncultured Desulfobulbia bacterium, assembly GCA_964460745.1. GTDB lineage: Bacteria > Desulfobacterota > Desulfobulbia > Desulfobulbales > BM004 > CAYWUR01. The sequence continues at coordinate 2,950 of CAYWUR010000027.1, forward strand.
GCCAAGGTCTTTTCAAGAAAGGGTGTTGATAAGGATGAGCGTTCTCTCTTGATAGAGGATTTTGAAGTCGAACGTCTTCATAAGGATATGGATGACGAAATCAACTGTTTGCGGAAATCCGTTTGTAAGGGATTGATAGACCTGCTGGCAGGTAAAATTTCGAAAACCGCCCTCCTTGCCGCGGATGGCTCCGTTTTTCTTGATCAAGGTAAAAAGTTTACAGCAGAAGTGCTTGAACAGGCTGATTTTTCATCCCTGCGGGAAATAGATTTTTCGGCGTGGAAAAATATGGAAAGCAAAGCTGCCCTTGTCTTCGATCGTTATCGCAGTCAGGTAAAAGCCGTCAGGGATAAATATGAGGGTGTTATTGCCCGGATGCGTAAAGGTGATGATTTGCCGCCCGGGGTTATCAGGATGGTCAAGATTTATGTGGCGGTCAAAAGAAAGCTGGCCGTGGGTGATAAGATGGCCGGCCGTCACGGCAACAAAGGTGTAGTCTCGCGTATTTTGCCCGAGGAGGATATGCCTTATTTTGCCGATGGCACGCCGGTGGATATAGTATTAAATCCTCTGGGCGTTCCGTCGCGTATGAATGTCGGGCAAGTCCTGGAGGCTCATCTCGGTATTGCTGCAAAACGATTGGGTGAGCAACTGCAGCAGTTTGCCGAACGAAAAGAAATAAAGGCGGTCAAAAAGAAACTTAAGGCCGTTTATTCGGCAGCGGAATATGCGAAATTGTTTAAAGGAATGTCCGACGAGGAATTGCTTGATAAAGCAAGAAAATATGGGGATGGATTACATATAGCCTCGCCGGTGTTTGATGGGGCGGCGGAGACTGATATCAGGAGGCTGTTGGTTGAAGCCGGTATGGATGAAACCGGTCAAACTGTTTTGTTTGACGGATTGACCGGCACCCCCTTTGATCGGCCGGTGACTGTTGGTGTCATGTATATCCTGAAGTTGCACCACTTGGTAGACAATAAAATTCATGCCCGTTCAACCGGGCCATATTCCCTGGTTACTCAGCAACCGCTTGGTGGTAAGGCCCAATTCGGCGGGCAACGCCTCGGTGAGATGGAGGTCTGGGCAATGGAGGCATATGGCGCTGCGTATGCTTTGAAGGAATTTTTGACGGTTAAATCCGATGATGTGGAAGGGCGGACCACGATGTATGAAAATATTGTCAAGGGGAAAAATTTCCTGGAGACGGGCCTGCCTGAATCGTTTCATGTTCTTGTCAAAGAATTACAGGGACTCTGTCTTGATGTTGAACTGTTAAATGAATAGATAATCAAGCGGGATTCTGGGGGTAGACTGAATCTGTCCCCATGAGAAAAACAAAAAACTGATTATTGATAAAGGTATTGCCATGGAAGAACTTTTCAGCTTTTTTACCAAAGCCAAGGCTCCTGTTGATTATAATAAAGTAAGAATATCTCTTGCATCGCCGGGCAAGATTCGTGATTGGTCGCACGGCGAGGTTAAGAAACCGGAAACCATAAACTATCGGACATTCAAACCGGAAAGAGACGGATTATTTTGTGCAAAAATATTCGGGCCGGTTAAGGATTATGAATGTAATTGCGGTAAATATAAACGGATGAAACACCGCGGTGTAGTCTGTGAGAAGTGCGGCGTTGAGGTCATTCAATCTAAAGTCCGGCGTGAGCGGTTGGGGCACATAGAATTAGCCGCGCCGGTAGCGCATATCTGGTTCTTAAAGAGTCTGCCCTCGAAGATAGGCAATCTGCTTGACATGACGTTAAGGGAGTTGGAGAAAGCCCTTTATTTTGAAGCCTATGTGGTGACCAAGTCGGAAGATGCCGCACTGCCGGTTGGCACCTTGTTGAATGAAGAACGATACCAGCAGGTTATGGCTGAATCAGCCGGTAAAATAACCGTCGGGATCGGGGCGGAAGCCATCAGGAAAATTCTTCAGTCCCTGGATCTCAATGAATTGTCTGTACAGATTCGGGACGCCATCCGTAGTACCAGTTCGGTAACCAAACGCGCAAAATTCGGCAAGCGTTTGAATGTCGTGGAGGCCTTCAGGGATTCAGGGAATAGGCCGGAATGGATGATCCTGGAGGTTGTTCCCGTTTTGCCGCCTGATTTACGTCCGTTGGTCCCTCTTGAAGGCGGGCGTTTTGCCACCTCTGATCTTAATGACCTTTATCGCCGCGTGATCAACCGCAACAATAGACTCAAGAGGTTGCTGGAATTAGACGCTCCCGACATTATCATTCGTAATGAGAAGCGAATGTTGCAGGAGGCGGTAGACGTTCTTTTTGATAATGGCCGGCGCGGCAGGGTAATTACAGGTCCAAATAAACGGCCGCTTAAGTCCTTGAGTGACATGCTGAAAGGGAAGCAGGGTCGTTTCCGGCAAAATCTCCTCGGCAAACGGGTGGATTATTCGGGGCGGTCGGTAATTGTCGCGGGACCGCATTTGAGATTGCATCAATGCGGCATACCTAAAAAGATGGCACTCGAGCTGTTTAAACCTTTTATTTATAATAAGTTGGAATCTCTCGGGTATGTGACGACCATAAAGAGCGCCCGAAAGATGGTGGAAAAGGGCAGCAAAGAAGTTTGGGATGTCCTTGAGGATGTAGTTACAGAGTATCCGGTGATTCTTAACCGGGCGCCGACTCTGCATCGTTTGGGGATGCAGGCCTTTGAAGCTACGCTGGTTGAAGGGAAGGCCATCCAGCTTCATCCCCTTGTGTGTATGGCTTTTAATGCCGATTTCGATGGCGATCAGATGGCGGTCCATGTTCCTTTATCCGTCGAAGCCCAGATGGAAGCCCGGGTTTTGATGATGTCTACAAACAACATCCTTTCCCCGGCTAACGGTGAGCCGGTAATAATTCCAACCCAGGATGTTGTGCTTGGCATATATTATATGACAAGAGAAAAATTAAATGCCAAGGGTGAAGGGAAAACATTCAGTTCGCACGATGAGGTCAGGATCGCCTATGATTACGGTGAGCTGGACTTGCATGCCAAGGTTAAAGTCAGAATCGATGGTAAACTGGTGGACACCACTGTCGGCCGCATGCTGCTCAGGGAATTGCTGCCGGCCGCGGTGCCGTTCAGCGTTATAAATAAAGTCATGAACAAAAAGGAGTTGGCCTGGCTGATTGATTATACATACCGGCAGGCCGGCACCAAAGAAACAGTAATTCTGGCGGATCGCTTGAAGGATCTTGGCTATGAATATGCCACCCGCGCCGGTATTTCAATATGCGTTAACGACATGATTATTCCGCTCAAAAAAGAAGAAATTCTTGCAAAATCCGAGGAGGCGATCCTTGACGTTGAGCGACAGTATACAGATGGTCTGATTACCGTGGGTGAAAAGTACAACAAGGTGATAGACGTCTGGTCCAAGGCTACCGATGAAGTGGCAAAAGAGATGATGACGGAGATGAGCGTTGAATATCTGCGGGATAAAGATAATAAAATTGTCGAATCTCCCAGTTTCAATCCTATATATATAATGGCCGATTCCGGCGCCCGGGGCAGCAAGGACCAGATCAGGCAGCTCGCCGGGATGCGGGGCTTGATGGCAAAGCCCTCCGGCGCAATTATCGAGTCGCCGATTAAGGCTAATTTTCGGGAAGGTCTGGGCGTGTTGGAATATTTTATTTCAACCCATGGTGCGCGTAAGGGGTTGGCGGATACGGCTTTGAAAACCGCGAATTCGGGATATCTGACCAGACGCCTGGTGGATGTTGCTCAAGACTCCACGATTGTGGAAAAAGATTGCGAGACCTTGGATGGGATCATGGCAGAGCCGCTCAGAGAGGGTGGCGAGGTGATTCAGCGGGTCGGCGAGAGGATTTTGGGCAGGGTTGCTCTGGACGATGTTGTTGATCCCTTTACCGGTGAATTGTTGGTCGCAGCGAATGAGCAGATAACCGAAGAAAAGGTTCAGGCTATTGAGGCGGCCGGCATCGATCGGGTCATGATTCGTTCGGTGTTGTCCTGCCGTTCGAAACGAGGCGTCTGCGCCATGTGTTATGGCCGTGACCTGGGGCGCGGTCATATGGTTAATATGGGTGAAGCAATTGGTATTATCGCGGCGCAATCCATCGGTGAGCCGGGGACGCAGCTTACCATGCGGACATTTCATATCGGTGGCACCGCCAGCCGGCGGGTGGAACAGGCAGAAGTGCGAACTGTCCATGGCGGCTCTGTCAGATACCAAGATCTACATTATGTTAGTAACATTAAGGGTAATATGGTTGTTATGAATCGTAATGCAGAGATATGTATCCTGAGTGCCGAGGGCCGGGAACGAGAGCGATATCCGGTCAATTATGGTGCGCAACTCCTGGTAAAGGAGGGCGACTCTGTCGAGCCGGGAACCATAATAGCGGATTGGGATCCATATACTATCCCTATCGTTTGTGAGGTAGGCGGTATTGTTAAATATGGTGAAGTGCTGGAGGGGGTTACGATGCAGGAACGCGTGGACCCTGTTACCGGCAAGGCCAGTAAGGTCATTATTCAGTCCAGGTTGGGTGGTGATATGAATCCGCGAATCTCCATCAAAGATAAGCGGGGGCGGACGGTCAAGCTTCCTGCAAGCGGTTCTCCCGGACGATATTCTTTGCCGGTTGGTTCTATTATTTCGGTTAATGAAGGGGACGAAATTGAGCCGGGAACCGTGGTAGGTAAGATTCCTCGAGAAACAACCAAGACCAAGGATATTACCGGCGGTCTGCCGCGGGTGGCGGAATTGTTTGAAGTGCGGAAGCCTAAAGAACTGGCGGTGATCAGTGAAATTGATGGCAGGGTTTCCTTTGGCAAGGATTTAAAAGGTAAGAGGCGGGTAGTTATTACACCTGAGGTTGGAGAATCAAAAGAATATTTGATTCCCAAGGTAAAACACGTCAGCGTGCATGAAGGTGATTATGTAAAAGCCGGCGAAGCACTAATGGACGGTTCGCCCAATCCAAATGATATTTTGCGTGTTCTCGGCGTCAAAGAATTGGCCAAGTTTTTGGTTAATGAAATTCAGGAGGTCTATCGGCTACAGGGTGTAAAAATTAATGATAAACATATCGAAGTAATAGTGCGGCAAATGTTACGCCGCGTGCGTATAACCGATGTGGGTGACTCTGGTTTTATGTTGGGAGAACAGGTGGAATGGTGGCGTTTTGAAGAGGAAAATGAGGCGGCTATTAAGGCCGATAAACAGCCGGCTGCCGCGGAATCGTTGCTTTTGGGTGTGACCAAGGCCTCTCTTAGCACGGATAGCTTTATTTCTGCCGCTTCTTTTCAAGAAACGACAAAAGTGCTGACTAACGCGGCCATGGCAGGCCGGGTGGATAACCTGTGCGGACTCAAGGAAAATGTGATAATGGGGCGTTTAGTGCCGGCGGGGACAGGTTTAGATCGTTACCTGATTAACCAAGATTAAATTGACGAAGATAATTCTTGACAAGTCCTTACGCCCAGAGTATCTTTTCCACTTTTGTTTGTCGCTATCGCGAGGTTATCCATGCCTTGGATATCTCTATTAAAATATAGCATCGCAGGCGTAAAAGTTTATATGCTTTGTTGGGCTAGTGACAGGTCACTGATAAAAATACAGGATAGGCCTTTTACGGATATATTATATCTTGAGGAGAGTAGAACCGATGCCAACCATTAATCAGCTGGTCCGGCAGGGGCGGAAAAAAGCGATTAAAAGAAGCGCTACCCCTGCCTTGAAAGGCGCACCGCAAAAAAGAGGGGTATGCGTTCGTGTATATACCACAACGCCTAAAAAACCAAACTCCGCTTTGCGTAAAGTGGCTAGGGTGAGATTGACAAACGGAATGGAGGTTACCTCTTATATTCCGGGTGTCGGCCATAATTTGCAGGAGCATTCCGTAGTGCTTATCAGGGGCGGCAGGGTTAAAGATTTGCCGGGCGTTCGTTATCATATCGTGCGGGGAACTTTGGATACTTTGGGAGTTGCCGATCGGCGGCAGGGACGTTCAAAATACGGCGCCAAGCGGCCTAAATAGTTGCAGGCTGCACCGCGCCTTGTCTGAACATTTGTGTGACTGGTTTTTTACGAATATATCAGGCTTTAGGAGGTTTGTGTTAGATGCCACGACGTAAAATTGTCGATAAACGACCGGGCGTACCCGATCCTCGTTATAATAGTTTGTTGGTGAGCAAATTTATCAACGGCATTATGGCGCAGGGCAAAAAATCTCGCGCGCAGCAGATATTTTATGGTGCGATGGATCTCATTGAAAAGCGGGAGACAGAAGAGGGGCCAATGGTTGTTTTTGATAAAGCCATGGAAAAGGTCCGACCCAGGGTAGAAGTAAAGTCCCGTCGAGTTGGCGGCGCTACATATCAGGTGCCTATTGAGGTGCGGCCGGAACGGCGGAATGCTTTGGCTATAAGATGGATAATCGGTTTTGCCAAAAGTCGTTCAGGAAAATCCATGTCTGAAAAGTTGGCCGGCGAGTTGCTTGACGCCTATAATAATAGGGGCGGCGCGGTAAAAAAACGTGATGATACGCATAGAATGGCGGAAGCCAACAAGGCCTTTGCGCATTATCGCTGGTAACCTCTCGGTTGTGAGGGGAGAGGATTTTAGGTAATTGAGGAAAGAAAAAATAAGTGTCAGACGATCTTCAGCTTGCCAGAGTTCGCAATATAGGCATCATGGCCCATATCGACGCCGGCAAGACTACAACGACAGAAAGGATTTTATTTTATACCGGTCGTTCGCATAAAATAGGTGAGGTCCATGACGGCACTGCTGTCATGGATTGGATGGAACAAGAGCAGGAACGGGGTATAACAATTACCTCCGCGGCTACCACCTGCACTTGGCAAAATTATAAGATTAATCTTATTGATACCCCGGGGCATGTTGATTTCACCATTGAAGTGGAACGTTGTCTGCGGGTTTTAGATGGCGCGGTTGCTATCTTTTGCGCGGTCGGCGGGGTTGAACCCCAGTCCGAAACCGTCTGGCGTCAGGCTGATCATTATCATATTCCGCGGATCGCATTTGTCAATAAAATGGACCGCTTGGGTGCTGATTATTGGCACTGTATAAGAATGATAAGTGGTCGACTGGGCGCCAACCCTTTGCCCGTTCAGATTCCGGTTGGTAAGGAAGATAATTTTAAGGGTGTCATAGATCTTATTAAAGGATGTATGTTGCTCTTTGACGAGGAATCGCAGGGGCTGCATGTTATAGAAACGGAAGTACCGGAAGAGTATACCGAAGAATTCACGGCCGCCCGCATGACCCTCCTGGAGAAGTTGGCCGACTTCGATGAGGAGGTTATGGAAAAATATCTGGAAGAGAAGCCTCTAACAGCTGACGAGATAAACAGGGCGATAAGAAAGGCAACGCTTAATCTACAGTTGGTCCCTGTGCTGTGCGGGAGCGCTTTTAAGAATAAGGGCGTGCAACCATTACTTGATGCCGTTGCCCTGTATCTGCCCGCCCCTCTTGATGTCCCTCCCGTGGAAGGGATGACGCGGGCGGGAGAGGTTATGACACGGGCGGCAAGCGCCCATGAAAAATTCAGCGGTCTTGTCTTTAAATTGATGACCGACCCCTTTGTCGGGAACCTTGCTTTTCTGCGTATATACTCCGGCATCTTAAAAGTCGGCAGCGTACTGTACAATCCGGGCAAGGATAAAAAGGAAAAGATTGGTCGGATAGTCAGGCTGCATGCAAACAAGAGGGAAGAGCTTAAAGAGGTCGCTGCGGGAGATATTGTTGCCGTTGTCGGACTTCGTTTTACGACGACAGGCGATACTTTGTGTGAAGTAGGGGATACCCTGCTGCTTGAGACCATGGATGTTCCGGATCCGGTCATTAGCGTTGCTATTGAAGCAAAAAGTAAGGCCGATGAAGGAAAATTACGGGACAGCCTGGCAAAAATAGTTAGAGAGGATCCTTCCTTTCGGGTCACAGTTAACGGGGATACCGGTCAGACGATTATCTCCGGGATGGGTGAATTGCACCTCGAAATTATCGAGGATCGTTTATTAAGAGAATTTGGCGCGGCGGCGAATGTGGGCAAGCCGCAGGTCGCTTACAAGGAATCGATCGGCAGCACGGCAAGGGCCGAAGGAAGATTTGTACAGCCTGCCGGTGGCAAAAGTCAGTATGGGCATGTGTGGGTTGAGGTTGAGCCAAAGGGCAGAGGGAGTGGTTTTGAGTTTGAAAACCGTGTTAGCGAGGAATTGATCCCCAAGGTTTTTGCCGACGCTGTTGCCAGGGGAATTAAATCCAGTCTGGACTCAGGCCCCTTGATAGGTTTTCCTCTTGTTGATCTCAAGGTTACTTTGGTAGACGGTTCATATCACGAGGAAGATTCAACAGAAATGGCTTTCGGCGTTGCCGCAACAATGGCCTTCAGGAAGGCTGTTGCTGAAGCAGAGCCGGTTCTGCTGGAACCGATTATGGATCTTGAAATTTATGCACCGGCAGAATATCTCGGCGAAGTAATGAATGATCTCCATGGTAGACGAGCCCAGATTGCTGGAGTGGAAAGCAGAAAAAACCTGCAAACAATAAAAGTAAAGGTGCCGCTTGCCGAAACGTTTGGATATAGCACGGACTTAAGATCAGCGACGCAAGGGCGGGCAACGTTTGTGATGCAGTTTGCGGTTTATGATAAGGTGCCCGCCGGCTTAGCCGACAAAATTATAAATCGAATTAGAGGATTTTAAAAAAGCAACTAAGCAAGATAATTGAGATTAGGAGAAAAAGGCATGGCTAAGGAAAAATTTCAACGAACCAAACCGCATGTCA
>CAYWUR010000028.1:0-11578 GCA_964460745.1 uncultured Desulfobulbia bacterium
GCTATAGCTTGTATCATAGGCGCTGAAAGTAGTGGGAAAATCATTAAAATCTGTGGAACCTGCCACATAAACATTGCCGGAGCTGTCTATAACCAGATCAGTAGGATTTCCCCCCAGGAAACCAGAACCCATGGTAACCCTCAAGGAATTCATAGGATGGCCAGGCAAAAAGTTACTATGCGGATCGGAGAGAATAAAGGGTAAGCCTCCGGCAATCTTCAGGGCGGCGCAAAATTTCTCGTGACACTGTATTCAACATTGATTCTATTAAATGTAAGCACTTACAGGACCGGAGTTTACCAGATTGCCGGAGCCGGCGAAGGGAGAAAGAAACAACTTTTGGCGACAATCTCACATGAAAAAAAGCAACCTTAAAACTATCAAATTTTTATTGATAGTTTTTTGCATAATACCATGGGCGGCAAGAGTCTATGGCGGGAAATCACCGGTTTTACCCGAGCAATCCCGTATTCCCGCCATTATTTCCTGTCTCAGAATTGACCAGCCGCTGTTCTTTTGCGGTGAAAAGGTACCCCTTGATGATTTCAACATCCGGGAACGCCTGGAAAAAGAATTGATGCTGTCTCTCTGGAATCGCCCGCAGGTTATCCTCTGGCTTAAACGCTCCAGACGCTCTCTGCCGATTATTGAAAAAATGTTGCGCCGAGACAACATGCCGCCGGATCTCAAATATGTGGCGGTGATCGAAAGCGCCTTAAGACCGCATGTCGGTTCGACGAGAGGCGCGATAGGCTTCTGGCAGTTTATGTCGGCAACCGGCCGCAAATACGGCTTGACGATCAACAACGAAAAAGACGAGCGCCGTAATATCTTCACCTCCACTGCGGCCGCCATCAGCTATTTTAAAAAACTGCGAGCGCTTTTTGGATCATGGACCCTCGCGGCGGCCGCGTATAATATGGGAGAAGACGGCCTGCAATCGGAAATAGCAACCCAGGAAACAAACAACTATTATCAGCTTTATCTGCCTTTGGAGACCCAGCGTTATCTTTTCAGGATCATAGCGGCAAAATTAATTTTTGCCGATCCGGCCAAGTACGGATTCGAATTAGAGGAACGGGATTATTACCCGCCGCGGCAGTTTGACCGGATCACGTTGCCCGTCTCCCAAAAAATCCCCATAAGTCTTGTCGCCCGCGCGGCCCGGACATCTTTTAAAGAGATAAAGGATCTCAACCCGGAAATCAGAGGGCACTATATAGCCGAGGGCAGGCACACCATTGCAATCCCCATTGGCAGCGGCAAGGATTTCCTGGCCAGATATCAGAAACTTCTGAAACTTTGGCGGGCGGAAGACAAAAGGGTTACGTATGTAGTCAAAAAGGGCGACAACCTGTCCGTCATCGCCCAACGCTTCAATGTGCCCTTGTCGGCGGTGCTTATCTGGAACGATCTTAACCCAAGAAAAATTCTTCACCCCGGCAAACAGCTTATCCTTTACCATTAGCAAACGTCAGGGGCGCCGCTTACCTCTGCGCCTGGTGTCCGCCAGGCACGCCTTTCGGAGAAAAAACTATCTGCCACACCTGATTTTTTCGGGCACGAAATGAGCCGGCACAAGACAATAGATAATATTTCCACATCCGGTAAAATTGGTCATTGTAATCGTTTTTAAGTTCATCCCAATTTTCATCGAAATTATTAAACCATTCCATAAGGGTCTTATCGTAGCCCGCCCCGAAATTATGCCAGTCTTCCATAACAAATAAACCTTCAACGGCTTGGCAGATTTGCCCTTTTGACGGCAGCATGGCGTTAGGGAAAATATATTTCTCGATCCATGGATCTATTGTAAAAACAGACCGATTGCCGCCGATGGTATGCAGCAGGAAGAGTCCGTCATCCTGCAAACAGCGACGCACGGCTTGCATGTATGTCCGATAATTTTTATAGCCCACATGCTCAAACATGCCGAGGGAAAAAATCCTGTCGAATTCGCCCTCCAGGGTACGATAATCCTGGAGGCGAATCTCCACGGCCAGCCCCCGGCAAAACTCCCTTGCAAATCTGGCCTGTTCCTTGGATACGGTTATGCCAAGCACTTTTACATTTTTAAAGCGTTGCGCAATAAAGCGGGCCGCTCCGCCCCAGCCGCAACCGATATCCAGCACCCGCATTCCGGGCTGCAGGTGCAGCTTCCGGCAAAGCAGATCCAGTTTGGCCTCCTGAGCTTCATCCAGGGTGACGGCTTCTTTCCAGTAGCCGCAACTATAGATTAAATTTTTATCGAGCATACGTCTGTAAAGATTGTTGCCGATATCATAATGACGCTGCCCAACCTGAAAGGCTCGGGAAATTTTCTGGAGATTGATAAGCTTGGCCTTGCAGGTGTGAATTAAATCAGTCGTTGTCTTGGTAACCTTGCTCTCCAGCTCGGCCCGTAAAATTTTATAAAAAAATTTATCCAGCCGCGGACTGTCCCACCACTTTGCCATGTAGGATTCGCCCAGCCCAAGAGAACCATGCGTCAGCGCCTTTACAAAAAAACGCGGGTTATGAACATGAATATCCCAGGGGCGATTGCCGCCGATTTTTACATCGGCGTAAGACAAGAGCTCTTCAGCGTTACGGCCAATATTTAATCGAGGCATCTCTACCTCCCGAATTTTTTCCCTGATTTAATTTATATATTCAATTATCTATTGCCACCATTGAGACGGTCGGTCAAGCCTTTTTTGAATTAAGGCGGCGCTTCCAGAAAGCGATTACGCCGTTTGAGCCAAAGACAACCTGGGCCAATTCCCAGCCTTCCCAGCCTCGCTCATTCAACAGATCCTGAAATATTTTTGTCTGATCATGGGTAACCTGATCAAGACTGCACTCGCCGGCCTCCGAGCAATAGTAAACCAGTTCACTGAAAGTTTCGGCCGGATATTTGGTGATCTCGTACTCAAATTGTGCCATATTACTTCCTCCTTAATCCGTGACGGCAAACATTATATTGGGAATGCACACGCTGATCGTCTTCATATAATATATAGCCGTTCCGGCCATTAAACAAGTTTGATGGCGTCACACCGGCCCATATCCCTTTGTCCCCACGGTTAAGGCGCCGCTGCTCTCCGCCGTAACGTAATCAGCGTAATTTCCCCCGGACAATTGAAACGGAGGGGAACACCGGAGGGACCAGCACCGCGGCTCGTATAGCCGATCATCTTGCGATATTGCCATCTGCCTCCCGCCATAAATCGGGGCGCCCGGCAATGCGTAAAAATGGGCAGGCGGCCGGGCAGACATATCTGGCCGCCGTGGGTGTGGCCACAGAGATAAAGACACGTTTTATGTTTTGCCGCTTCCATGTATGCCTCCGGGGAGTGCGCGATAAAAACACTGAAATCCTCTGCCGCCACCCCCCTGAAGGCCCGCGCCGCATCGTGTACTTTATAGTAGTGGGGATCATCCACGCCGACGATCCAAATCTTTTCTCCATCCTTTTCGATCACCCGGCTGTCGTTAATAAGCATTAACATGCCGGCTTCTTCCAGATCAGGCACCATTTCAATGCAATCGTGGTTGCCAAGAACTCCCAGAATTCCGTGTTTTGCCTGAATATGGGGAAGAAGGCGCCGCAAACGGCGGACAGCGGGAGAGATGGCGCCATATGCCGCCATGCGAATATCTCCGCCGATCAGGCAGAGATCCACGTTTAAGCCTTTAACCTGCTTGATAATTGTCTCCGTCAGTCCGTCCAGCCCGTCCAGATGGAGATCGGTGAGCAGCAGGATGCGAAAACCGTCAAACGACTCGGCAAGCCCGGGAAACCAGAAAGTTTCTTCAGCCAGGCCGACAACCAGGGCATTTTTCATGCCCCGCGCATAGAGGCCAGCCCCCTTAAAAACCCAGGCCATAAATATACGGTGGTAGACAAAATTCGAAAAATCCAGCAAAGCCCGCCAGCGGGGGAGAGGAAGATGCCGCAGCCGCCACTCTCGCAGCCGGACTGACGACCGGATAATGCGAAGATAATTCTCCAGCGGCGGCTGATAAAGGAGGAAACCTCGTAAACGGGAGCCCGCATAGGCAAGGGGAATAAAAATTATCAAGGCGGCAACTGCCTGCCACCAGAAAAGAGGCATCAGGCAACCGAGGAAAATCGCCGGCAGCATTCCTTCAAAAAGCTGGTCCAGCACAAAACGCGGCGTGCCGACTTCATCGTTGCGCCGGCGTTTTATAAAACTTGATAACAGATCGCCGGCCATTGCCAGAGCGGCCGCCAAGGCGGCAATCCACCATGTCGTGCCCAGCAGAGAATAAACCGCGCCGCCGCCGGCCACGCTGACCACAATACCGCGCACCGTTTTGTGGGAGCCGAAAAGAGACCGGCCGTCCCGCCATAAGATTCCACCATCGACACGCCGGCTGAAACGGCCGCCGGCAACCATGGCGGCCAAGGGAGGCAGGGCATTGCACCAGAGCAGGAAAGCGACTATCTTGCCAACCTCGATCACCGGACCGGACACCATGTCTCTAATAACCTCCTGTGGTCACTTACAAAATAAGAGGGCCCGCCCTCACCTTAAATACTTGTACCGTTCCGTCCCGGACTTTTTGTGAGTCCATATTCTTTGCATCATCGTAATTTCCAGTTATTATAGAAAGAAAGGCTTAATTGATCATTCCTACCATACCATTATAGCGAGAGGTTTTCCGTGAAAAACATCTGGACGTGTGCCGCCGGATTGGCGGTCTTTCTTTTATGGCAAGCTAACTATACCATGGCCGGGCCGGGCGATACTTTATTGGTGCGTGGCAGCAACGTCAATGTCCGGACAGGGCCGGGCCGGGATTTTTCCGTGGCCCGCCAAGTTGACAAGGGAACCGCAGTCATTGAAACAAAGCGGCAGGGGGAGTGGATCGCCGTAAAAGTACCAAGTACGGCGTTAAGCGGCTGGATTTACGCCGACCTCCTGGCCAGCAGCGGGAAGAAGGCCGATAGGCCGCCGGCAACGTCTTCTCCTCCGCCACAAGAGCAGGAGAAACAAGCGGCTGCAACCATAGGCTTTTTCCCTGATCGCAAGATCTCCATTAAACTCAAAAAGGCCCCCATTGCGGAATTTTTTGCCGCCGTATCCAAGGCAGGCGGCGAAAAGATCGAAGTCAGCCCCGGAATAACAGCGTTGATTTCCATGAAATTCAAGGATGCTTCCATGAACGATGCCCTACAGCTGGTGCTGGATCTTTACGGCCTGACCATGGAAAAACAAAACGGGCGCTACTACGTTAAGGCCTCTGCGAAAGAGGATGCGCCACCGGACAAATGATACCGATAAACGAAAGACGTCCGACGTTTTCAAATAAAGAAAGGGCCGCAATCAATTAAGATTGAGGCCCTTTAAATTTATTGGTGCCGAGACCAGGATTTGAACCAGGGACACCCGGATTTTCAGTCCGGTGCTCTACCGACTGAGCTATCTCGGCACCGCAATAAGACGTGCAAAATACATGCGACGGAACTATTTTGTCAAGACATTTCTGTGACGATTACCAAGGTGCCGGCCAGCCTGTCATGCCAGGCGCAATGCTCTCTGTCAAGCATTGACCAGAGAAAACCCGCGGCCAGAGGCAAGGCGGATACCCAATATCCGGCCCAGCGCAAAAAAGACTCGGCCGGCGACAAAAGCCGACCGGCCCGGGATATTACTTGCACCCCCATGAACATTTTGCCCAGTGTCTGGCCGCCCCAGGCATGAAAAACGGTAAAATAGACCATGCCAAGAAGCAGAGGATTAAACACAAAAAAGAGAAGCGAGAGAAAAGACGCCCCCAAAAGTCCGCGGAGATTATAATTCATTGCCGGAAAAAGCAAAGCGACATAGATAAGAAAAACCCCGGCATGTAGACCGCCCAACGCGACCAGGTCTATTAAAAACGCCATCAGACGGGAGCTGAAGGAGGCCAGGAAGAACTGTCCGGACCGCAAGACGCCGCTGCCCTCAACTGCCCTGCTGTTGATCATCGTTTTTGCTTGCCATTTCCAGCTCGCCGATATCATTTTTTTTATCCGCCCCAGGTTTTTCTACTTCCAGTCCCTGTTGTTCGGTCGCATCAGTTCCAGGCGAAACGAGATCGGAAAAATCTATTTCGTCAAAATCAAAGGATATCTGGTCAGACTGCTCGACATCCGCCGGCAACTCTTCTTCATCGCTGATTACGCTTTCCAGGGTCAGCGGTTCGTGCTCTTCCCCTTGATCAACTCCGGGCAGGGCGCTGTCATCCTCCGGCGGTTCAGGGTGTACAGCGCTCATGTCCGCGGCCTTGCCGTCGGACTCCGCCCCTTCTTCCATATCGGCGGCCACCGGCATCGCCGCCTCTATTTCATCGCCGGCGCCCAAGAGTCCCAACGCGGCGCCAAGAAAAAACGGCGGCTTCACATCAACCGTGGAACCGTGGAATTCTTTAGACAACTCTGTAAGATCCCGGCCGCAATTCGCGCAAGAAAAAAGATGGTCAAAAGAAATATAACCACATTTGGGACAACGCATAGGCTCCGTCCTCTCTATAAGGTGATAACAATTTTGTCCCGGTCCCCTTTGGCAAAAAACCTCCTCTGTGTTGAATACTATAAACCTCATTTTCCGACAAGCAATTGTTTGTTAAAGTCTCTGATAGATGAAATTCCTTTGTCATCGACAGAAATATGCCGTATATTAATAAGAATCGCCAAGCGCGGTAAGGCAAAAAACTTCAAAGGGGATGTAGCTCAGCTGGGAGAGCGTCACGTTCGCAACGTGAATGTCGTCGGTTCGAATCCGATCATCTCCACCAAAACTTTGCAGGGGGAATACGGCGCTGTGTCGCGTTCCCCTTTTATTATATAAAATACGCCCCCTATAGCTAGCATGTACACAAGTAGGCGGAAGACCAGAAGGCTGGTTCCAACTCCGGGGCGGGCATGCAGTTCTGGAAAGCCGCCCTTGATCAGGGTGTGTCGTTTCACCGGAAGCAGTGCGAAAAATCCGCCGGGCCCTCTTCTTCGTCCTGTTCTTCGCCCGAAGCGGCCTCGACCCGGCGCTGCGCCGCAAGCCTGCACTGTTCCCGCGCCTCGGTGTAACGCCGTAGAAAAAGCTTTTCCGGAAAGGCGGGGTCATCCAGATAGGCAAAGATATGCTCCCTGAGCCGGCTGATCATATCCTGGGTGATCATTTCTTTCTCCGCTTCAGCAATGAAATTCTTCTCTTTGAGTACCCTGAGACAGAGAGACTCACCCATGACCTTTCTGATCTCGGCGAGCAATTCCAGATCCTCCGGCCGATGCCGGTCCCAGAGTTCAGCGGTGATCGGCAGGCTTGCCTCGCAGACCAGCTTGACCAGCCAGCGGTCCGCGACCAGACGCTTGGAGAGATCCGCGATGGTGACAACAAGTCCGTTGTCCATTTGCGCTTCATAGACGATTGGCCTGGATTCTTTCCGGCTCATCTGATATTCCCCTTAATGATAGATAATTAAAAATGTCCGCGCTCTATAAACCACCCCCGAAGTTGACAGCACCTCGGAAGGTAAGCGCTTCAGGGGCGCCCTGATTTGCGTGATCGAGGCACCCGATTATTACTCTCCGCGCCCCCCGGCTTAAAATCATAATTCCGGGAGTTGCAATCCTTTGAGATTTGCCGAGCTTAAAATATCCCAGGCTATACTCTGGTGGTCTTTAACCGCCTCCTGAAAACGATACCAGGGCGTCTGCCGACAATTCCGGCCCTTCCATGAATATACATCAGTTAACGGGTCCCAGCGTGCTAATGTAAAATCAGAACGATCCCGCAAGCCGCGGACATCCTCATTCATTGCATCATCAAGCCACTTGTCCTTGTCGTATACCGACAACTCGGCATCGCCGTATCCAGGCTGGATACTTAATCGCCTATATCGACTGATCCGTTTCCCTGCCATATCATTTGTTTGATCACGCCCGCCAATAGCCGCATCCAGGTCGTTCAGCAATTCAGTTGTTTTTTCTTTTATGCCGGCCGGGGTAATCGTCGGATCTGTAAATTTCATCAACTTATGCAGCATATGGCCGGCGGCATCGAGAAAAATAGCTTTATTATCGCGCCGTTCATCCTGAAGCCGTTGGTCGCGCCAGACTAATCCCGGCCAGTCGGGATTATACTGCGCATCCGCATGGCCGATGTTCGGTGTTATCCGGCTTAAAGGGCCGGCCATTGCATTAAATTCATCGGAATAGCCGACGAAATTCTGATGCGCCCATGTATCGGCGAAACTATGGCAAGCCACCCCGATTCGAAAAATATCTTCGGTTCTAAGCGCCGCATCCATGATCTTATTGGCGTTTTCGTTGTTGGGCGTGGTATTCAACCAGTGCATTTTGCCGTCCTTCCGGAAAGCGGTCGCGCTCATCGGATCACCGGGAATAAAATGGAACAAGGGATAAATGCGAAAAAGCTTGCTTTTCGGTTTCAGGATATTCATTGTCTGGCTTATATAATTCCGATAGGCGGAACTTTTACCCTTGTCAACTTCCAGAATCATATCGTTGTCATCGACATATTGAGAGGAATATGCGATTTTAAAGGCGTCATTGGTGCCGAAACCGGCTTTTGCCGCGATCAGATAGGTCATGTAATAGTGAAATTCAATATCCATTGCCCTTGCCTCATTACAGCAGAAAATGCTTTGCGTATTGCAGGATGTCAGTGACTCTGGTTTTTAGGGGGCCGTGCGGCCTGATATTGGCCGTTTATCCGGTAGACAAAGGCCAGGATCTCGGCAACCGCCAGGTATAAATCTTCCGGGATTTCATGCCCCACCGGCACATTGGCCAGGAGTTCCAGAAGATCCGGATCTTCCTTGATATGGATTCCGGCCTCGCGGGCAGTCTCAATAATTTTTTCGGCAATCTTGCCCCGGCCGCTGGCCACCACCGTGGGGGCGTCATCGCTTTTTTTGTCGTAAACCAGGGCAACCGCTTTCTCTATCTTATTTTTTTTCATGTCTACACTCTTGCATCCAGAACCGTATCCCCTGTCGAGAGCAGTTTCTTAATTAAAAATTTGGCTGGTTCCTCCGCGTCCGCAGTATAGGAGACGCCCTGTAGTACGACGGCGGTCAGGGTTTTTCGGAGTTCTTTTTGAAACCCGGCCAGATAATCGGCCTTTTTCCGGGAATCACAGGCAAAGCGCAGATGCAGGCCCTGGGAGTCATGCAGAAAATCGATCCGCAGATGGCCCAGTTTCTGTAGAGACAGGTGCAGGGATATCTTGGTGGGGGCGTCTTTGCCTTTCCCGCCCTCCTCTTTTCCCTTTTCCGTCAGCATGTATCCCTGCTCAAGAAACGGGAAGGGCAGCGGCAGGATATAAATATTATTCTGGCTGAACCTTAACTGGAGAAGCTGATATAATTCAAGCTGCTGTAGCAGTTGGCCGACCCGCTCGGCCATATCACCGTCAGAATCCAGTTTGCCGGCAAGTTCGAGCAGGGCGCTTTTCAACGAAGCTGCCGATTTTTCGCCCCTGGCCAGTCTGCTTTCCAGGTCAAGTCCCAGTTGCCGGGCCAGTAGCCACAGTTTGTTCCTGCTCCGGTCGCCGAGCATATCGTGCGGCAACGAGTCCCAGACCTGGAGGGCTTGCCTGGCGCCTTTACTAAGTCCGTCGAATATTGATTTATGGCCTTCCTGCAATTGCTGCAACGTGGAAAAAATATCCCCCTGAAAATTCAAGAGGTGGATGGCCTGGGAAATACGAGACCTTAAGGGATCTTCAATAATCTTCAATACCAGCTTGGGGCTGACGGATACTACCTGTAGGTTAAGTTTCTGTCCGGCTTGCAGGGGAACGCGGGTCTCGGCCACAAAACGCCGGTGGTCCAGTTCGAGTACAATTTTGTTCCGGCCCCCTTCAAGCACAATGGCTCTGACCGCCTTGTCCGCCGGCAGCTTTAGCTGACGCCGGCGTTCTTCTTGGTTTGCCGTGATCTCGGTTGCCGAGATGGTCAGTGTATATGCGGTTTGCGGAGTTACGGTATTCATAGTACTTTTAAAATACCAGGTTCATATCAGCCTGCATGACAATGTCCGTATAATAGGTTTCCGGGTCCGCAAGAGTTATTCCCTCAACAAAATCGTCATCCTTGAATTCAAATATGTTTTTGTTCAGGGGGCAGGCCAAAAGCCGAGCGCCCTCCATGTGCAGCATGAGCAGCATGTCCTCCGGCATTGGCAGATTCATTTCTTCCATACGGGCCATCACTTTCCGTTGCTCCTCCTCAGGCTGATCCGGCAGGCATTTAAGATCGCCGATTTTATCTTTGTGTACCGCGTTGATGCCTCTTGAGCCGAAAAATACGGTCACCTCGGCATCGGCGCGTTGCAGACTCAAGGCGGTCATAAGTCCGTTGAAAACCTGACATAATTCATCATGAAAAATCATGATAGATGCCTTTTTGGTCTTTTTTTCAGTCATCATGTGCCCCCCTTTTTTGTTTTCCGTCATTTTCGTCCGGTTATCCCGTCAAGCGGCGTCGGCTTTCAGGGAAGAATAATGTACTTTCCGGTTGTTTGATCCCATTGGTAGCCCTGCCCGGACCAGATATCGTCAATGAGCGCCTCATTATAATTTAATCCTTCGATAACACTATAATTATCATATACCGATAAGATTTCCTCATCGTTGATTCTGCCGTCTTTATCGGTATCGGCCCAGTGAAAATCAGCGACTGTCAGCGTGGCGTCGCCCAGGATGTCCGTTGCGGCGCTTTTCTTGGTTTTCAAGGTCACTGTGCCGTTGAAATTAAATGTTTCTCCCGCGCTGATATCCGCCCTTATTTTTGCCATATATGAAAAGCTGATTTTTTCTCCCTTGGTTCTGCTGATCCATTTCAGGGCGCCGGTTTTTTTGTCAACAGCCGCGAAAGGAGGCACGCCTTGCAATGCGACGCAACCCCGAGGCGGAAGTTCCTTGACAAGCAGAGAAAAAGAAGAGGCGTGCCGGGCTGTAACAGTTATGAGGACGGGAAACGGCCGGCCGACAGGAACGTGGCGGGGCAGCAATCTATATGCGGAGATCTTCGGTGTCTGTTGGTTGCCGTAAAACCAGAAGATTCCCAGGATCAGAGCCACGATCAAAATCGGCAGCGCCCAGAGGGCGCGTTTTATTTTCGCCCGTCGTGCCGCGTACAGATCTTCGCTGCGATCATGCGGGGGTTCGTTATTTTTTGCGGCCGCCGGCGGTTTTTCGGTAAGATCTTCGAGAATTTCTTCAATAGACACCGTCAGGGCTTCGGCCAGTTTCCGGGCGTTTTCACGCTTTATGGAAGGATAGCGGCGGTTTTCCCACCTGGAAATCGTGTCGGTGGTAACACCAACAATCGTGGCGATATAAAGTTGCGTCAGCCCTTTGCTTTCTCGCAGGCTTTTCGCCTTATGTCCGTCTATTTTAATCATTGCTGAATCCGTGAGCGTTCGAAAAGTGAACTAATTTATTACCGGTTAAATTAACAGATACAGTGGCAGATAAAAAGTTTCTTTTGTAAGCGCTTGCAGGGCCGGAGTTGTAACTATTCAGCAAAGGCAACAAATTACCCTAAACTCGTAACCGTAACTTTC
>CAYWUR010000029.1:0-11525 GCA_964460745.1 uncultured Desulfobulbia bacterium
ACTCCTTACTCCTCACTCCTTACTCCTCACTCCTTACTCCTTACTCCTCGTCGCATCATATTGACAGGCACGCAAAAAGTCCATTAATATCTAAGCCGTTCTTACAACTCACCCCGCGCTGTTGCAATCTCTCACAGGGTGAATTTTTCACGGGATTATAACCACCCATAACTGTAACTGTTTACAGGGTGCCGGAGATTTTCGCAGGCAGACCGGCGAAGCGTATTGGTCATACGTGAGCCGGGCTGACCGCGGAAAGATTCGGTGCCCTGTAAACAGTTACGCGCCGTTTTGCATATCCTGGAGTTGCCTATACAAACCATGCCGGGCCATAAGTTCGTCATGGGGGCCTTCTTCAACAATGCGGCCATTGTCAATTACAACTATCCGGTCGGCCCGCCGGATCGTGGAAAGCCGATGGGCGATAATTATGCTGGTCCGGTGCGCGGTAGTGGTTGTCAGTGCCCGCTCGATACGCATTTCCGTTTCCGAGTCAACGCTGGAGGTAGCCTCATCCAGCACCAGAATACGAGGATCACGGGCTAAAACCCTGGCAAAAGCCAGGAGTTGTTTCTGCCCGGCGGACAGTTCCGTGCCGCCTTCACCGATTACAGTATGCCAGCCTTGTCTAAGGTCGTCGATCAGTTCCGCAAGCTGGGCGTCGTCGACTATTCGCCGTAATTGTTGATCGTTCATTTCTTTGCCCAACAGGATATTTTCCCTGATACTGGACGGAGTAATAAAAACATCCTGCATTACCAGACCGATCTGTTGCCGCAGCCAGTTGATGTCAAGACCGCGAAGATCGTTGCCGTCCAAGCGGATAGTACCCTCGTCCGGATCGTAAAATCTTTCCAGGAGGTTGATGAGCGTGGTCTTGCCTGATCCGGTTGAGCCGACGATCGCCAGATTCTCACCGGCGCTGATATGTATGGCAATGCCCTTGATGATTGGATTGGCGGCTTCATAGCCGAAAGAGACGCCTTTGAATTCAAGATCGCCCTTGATATCGGCTGGTATTATCGGAGAAAGCGGCACGGGCAGCAGGCTGTGGATATCCAGCAGTTGGAAAATCCGCTCGGCGGAGGCCATGGCCGATTGGACAATGGAGTATTTCTGGGACAATTCGCGCAGCGGCTGAAAAAACAGCCGCATGTAAGAAAGAAAAGCCGCCATTATGCCGATGCTCATCCGGCCGCCGATGATTTCCCGACCGCCGTACCAGATGATCATGGCGATGGACAGCGCACTGAGTACATCGATTAAGGGCATGAATATGCCGAAGATCTTAATCTGATATATGGTCTTTGCGAGATAGTTTTGATTCAACTCTTCGAATTCACGGCGGGTCGCCTTTTCCCGCAGGAAAAGCTGGATAACGGCGATACCGGAAAGGGCCTCCTGTAGGTAGGCGTTTATTCCGGCCAGATGGGTGCGGATGGCGCGAAAGGCCTTGCGCGCTAGACGGCTGAACCAGATGGTGTTCAAAACCATGATCGGCAGCAGCAGGCCCATTATCAAGGCCAGCCGATAATTCATCCAGAAAAGAATGATCATTATCCCCATGATCCTGATGCAGTCATTGAAAACGGTGACGATAACCGACGTGAACATTTCGTGCATGTTCTGGATGTCGTTGGTAAGCCGGGTGACCAGTTTGCCGATGGGATTTTTATTGAAGAAGGTGAGGTCCAATGCAAGCATGTGGCCGAAAAGGTCTTGACGCATCCGGTGCATTATATTCTGGCCGGTCCATTCCAGGAGGATTACCTGGGAAGAATTGGCCAGAAAACCGATAATGATGATGCTGATAAAGAGAACGACAAGTTTGGCAAGTCCGGCCAGGCGGGCGGCTGTTGCCATGTCCTGGTTGATGATATAGCGGTCGATGGCGATGCGCACCAGATAAGGGACCGCCAGAGTGGCGCCGGTGATAATCAGAGAAAGGAGTACGGCAAGAACAACCTTTTGCCAATAAGGCGAAACATAGCCGTTAATCCGTCGCCACAGGCGAAAATCTCCTGTTTTTCGCAGACGGTCCTCTTCAAAGTATCCGAATCCCTGGCGCATATCAGTTTATTTGTTCACTCCTGAGGTTCAAGGTTTTCAACTTCCGGCATTAACCCGGCGGGCGCGGGAATTTCCTCCAGGATTTACGGGAGCCGCTGGGGTTGGCCAAGCGCTTTTATATCCTGCCGACCCTGAACAGGGAGCATTACGCCGTGCCTTGCGATCTTGGCTTCCTGCCGTAAATCCTGCCGGAAACACTCGCGCCCGCCTTCCCCTCTTAATTTCCGACTCCTGAATAGTTGACCGTCAAGATTGCTGTATTCGAGCCCTGCCTATCGTAAGAGGCCACGGGGTGCGGAGATGTTCGCAAGCATGATCCTCGGTTGCCCCCAAGTACGCGAATTCGAGCCCAGCCTATCGTAAGAGGCCACAGGGTGCGGAGATGTTCGCAAGCATGATCCCCGACTATACCCGGGTATGTCGGGTATCATGATCGCGGACAGATTCGCGCCCTGTGGCCTCTTACGAGGTTTGATGTTTGTGGATGGTGGCATAGTACCCCTTGTTGGCGATGAGTTCGGCATGGGCGCCGCGCTCGATTATCCGTCCTCTTTCCAGCACGATAATTTCGTCGGCCTCCATCAGAGGCGCGATCCGATGTGAAACCATAATGCAGGTTTTCCCCCGCAGGTATGGTCTTATGGCCCGGACGATAGCGTGTTCCGTTTCCATGTCCACGGCGGCAAGGCCGTCGTCGATGATAATGATCGGCCGTTCCAGTAAAAGGGCGCGGGCCAGGGAGATACGCTGGCGTTGCCCGCCGGAAAGTTTGACGCCGCGTTCGCCTGCCCGACTTTGGTAGCCTTTGGCAAGGTTCATGATTTCGTCGTGAATGGCGGCGGCTTTCGCCACCTCTTCGATTTTGTCCTGATCGGCATCCGGTCTACCCATGGCGATATTGGCGGCGATTGTATCAGAGAATAAAAAGACCTCTTGGGGTACATAGGCGATATGACGGCGTACCGTCGTCAGCTTGAGTTTGTTTACATCCCGGCCGTTTAAAAAAACGGCGCCGTCCTTAACCGGATAAAGCCTGGCCAGCAGATGGCAGAGCGTTGTCTTGCCTGAGCCGGTTCGTCCCGTTATGCCGAGGATGCCCGGCTTGATGTCAAGGCTCAGATTATTGAGAACGGCTTCGCTTTGCCGGTCATAACGAAATGTCAGCTTCCTGATTGAAAAATTCGCGTTCGGCAGCTTGATGTCCCGGGCGGCGGCCGGGTCACGCAGTGTCGGGCGTGTCCGGATAATGGCTCTGATTCGGTCAAGGGATGTTATTCCTCTTTGGAACAGGTTTGTTACCCACCCCAGAGCCATCATCGGCCAGGTCAGCATATGAAGGTAGGTCATGAAGGCCACGAGGTCGCCGATAGACATCCGGCCTTTTATGGTTAAAGAGCCGCCGTAAAAGACCACCAGCAGCAGACCAAGGTTGGCGATAAATCCCGATACAGGGAAAAGGGTGCCCTGAATAATGGATAATTTCAGATTATTAATTATATAAGCGTGTCCCAATTTATTAAAACGTTCGGTCTGGGCGCTTTCCTGGGTATATGATTTGATAAGCCTTATTGATGCGAGGGAAGAGCGGGCAAATTCGGTGATTCTGGAGAATTGTTCCTGTACCTTTTTAAATCGTCGGTGGAGCCGGGCGGCCAGCAGACGGGTCAGAATGGCGAGAAACGGCAGGGGTGAGACGGCGATAATGGTTAACTTCGGATTGATGTACGTCATAAAAGCCAACGCCGCCATGGTCATGACCACCGCATCCACCATCGCTACCAGCCCCATGCCGACGGCCAACTGGACTGCCGCCAGGTCGTTGGTTGCCAGCGCCATGAATTCTCCCGTGGTTTTATGTTGAAAAAAGGGGCGATCAAGCGTTAACAGGCGAGAGAAGAGCCGGTTGCGCAAATTTTTTTCCAGCAGACGGGAGAAGCCGAGGATCAGATAACGCCAGCCGAAACGGAAAACGGCAATACCCAGGGCGAGAAGCAGAATAAAGCCGCCGTATTTCAGAAGTCCCACGGGGGTGGCGGTCTTCTGTTGCAAGGCGTCAACCGCCTGTTTAATTATTCTGGGAATCAGGAGTTGGAAAAAATCCACTCCCAGCAATGCCGCAAAACCAATAATGAGCCGCACGGCATACTGCCTGAAAAATGGGACCAGCAGCCCAAGCGCCTGCCACGGTTTTTGGGTGTCGGCAATAGGGATTTTCGTCGTTTTATCCATGTTTACGATGGGTGGTGAATACAGAAGCGGATAAATGACATTTTATTTTGCATGCCGCGCATTTTATTACAAGCATATCTCCCGGCTCCACGAACAATCGGTTGCGCTGTTGCGCGCCGCACGCATTATAGCATTTGACGCCGTTGATTTAAAGGAATCATTGATATGGGCATGCAAGTTGCAAGGTAAAAAGTTGACAGGGGGTCGTATTATTCGTATCTCAGGAATCACAACCTTGACCCGGAGGAGTGTTTGTAGGAGGGCGTCTCAATGCCGGAAGAATTTCGTTTGCCGTTGGATTTGCGTAATTCTGAAGATCTGTTTCAGTGTATGGACATCCTGGCTCAGGCCCGGGCGGCCTTAAGCCGTGAATATCCCGATCTCGCCGTGGAACTGGCCGGACTAAGCGAAGCACTGCTTAATATTGCTCAGTCGGAGCCCGCTGCCGCGGCGCATGAGAATATTACTGTTGTGACCAAGGAATTCAACACGGATATTATTGTGGATGTTATGACCGGCAAGGATGTAAGTATTGGAAAAAATTAAGAAAGCTTTTCTGCTGATGGCTTGTGGGGCTTATCTTCCGGAACGGTGTTCAGGTAATTACAGGCCGGGCATCGGAACGTGGCGGGTTTGCCCGTACTTGCGGTTTTATTCTCAATAAAGGTCTTTTTCCCGCATTCTTCACAAAAACAGAGTGTAGTTTTTACCTTTTCCATTTAATCCCTTTTCAATAAACCTTTCAATCTGCTGAAAATACCAGAGGACTCGGTTCCTTTTGTTTCCATATCCTGCTGGCCTTTTGCCGGGCGGCAAGGGGGGGGCGCCGCCTTCTCGCTGTCAAGTTGACGTTTCATTTGGGCGGCGGAGTTTTTTGCGCTCTGCAGGCTTTTTCTGCTTTTAACCAGATTGACGGCCAGGGAATGAATAATTTTGTTTTGCATGTCAATGAATTTCTCAAGATCGCCATGAATATATTCCAGGGTATTCGTATCGTTTTTCGGCGGCGCCGGATAAGCGTGTTCAAGTTTGCCATAGAGTGATTTTAACAGTTTGATATAACCAGGCGGGGCATTCCTGCCGACCAGGCTTACCGAGTTGCCCGTTGCCTGTAGAAGCTGCAGCAGTATGTCGACGGCTCGTGTACCGGTGCAATTATCTTTAAAGCTCTTGATCCGTTCATTCAAATCCCGCATCGTTGCCTTGTCGATCGATGCGTCAATGGAATCAATCAATTTTTTCAGCGGATAAACGGGTGTGTCCCGAGGTGATTGTTCGTCAATAATGATTAATTCTTCCTCGTCCCGGCATATACCGGGCGGTGCCGGTATTTTATTCTCACTGAGAATGGCAGGCTGCCCGACGCCGACCGTTTCCGCGGCGGACGGAGGAACCATTTTTTCTTGCGGATCAGGGGCCTTTTGTCGGTCGGCGTTTATCTCCTGTGTTTCCGTGGCAGTTACCTGTCCCGTGATCTCCGGGCTCACTGAAGATTCTTTCAGGCCGTGGTCTTCGCCGAAAAAATCATTCAGTCTTTCATCCACCTCCTGAAAAGGACTGTATTTCGACCACCTTGACCCCCTTCGCGGTTCGCCGTCTCCTGTGTCTATGTCGTCCAGAGCAGGTAGTATTTCCGCTATATCACTATCGTCGTTTCCAGCGGCGCTTGTCTTGACGTCGGCGGATTCCCCCTTTGATGCCGTCCGGCTATGCGGGTCTGTGGCAGCATCACTACCAGGCAGGTTATTAAGTTTGGCCTTCAGCTCCTCATATTTTTTCAATTCTCCCAGGGCTATTTTGCTTTTTTGGGCCGTCGGTATATTTTTCGATAATGCTATTTTTTCAAGATTGTTGTAAGTCGATGATAATACATGGATAGTTTCCGGGAGAACATCTGATTTTTTAAAATTCAGATAATCACCAAGAGCCTTCAATATCCGTAGGAGGAGAAGGAGGTGTTTATCTGATTTCCAAAGTCCCTGCAGTCTGCCTATCTCCGCCTGGAATGCTTTGAGGGAAATGTCGGTTATCTCCCAGTCCAGGGACAGGACGACGGCTTTTAGTTTTTTGATGGGGGAATCTATTTCGCCAAGAGTCTTATCTTGCCGACTGCTGCCGGTATGTGTGGATTCCTGCCGAAAAAGCTCGGTGAGATCCTCATATTCCGTGAAACTGCCGGTTGCTTTTGTATCCAAGATATTATCTCCGCTAGTAACTGTTCAGCTGCACCCCATCTCGGAGTCTGCGCTTACCTCGTCCGTTTCGCCCTCCTCACGTACAGGGAGTACGCATCGGAGGTCGAAACGAACGAACCTGGAGCACATCCGGAGTCTCGTGAACTCGCTTACCTGAACAGTTATGGTTACGAATTTATGGTAATTTGTTGCCTTTGCTGCTGAATAGTTATCTCCGCTATTGTTAAGTGGTCTCCGCCTCTGGATATGGTGCGCTTGAAACACCCGCATAACCAGCAATCGTTTCCTCGTCCGTAAGAGGCCACAGGGTGCGGAGCCGGCCGCAAGCAGGGCGCTCAATTATCACGGGTATATTGATCAGCGCCCTGATCGCGGCTAGATTCGTGCCCTGTGGCCTCTTACGGGTTATTGGAGCTCTTTTTGGACCGACGCCATGGTCATTGATATTATTTTTTTAAGCGTGGTCACTACATTAACCCCGGTTAAAGCGCTTGCGCAAAAAGCCTGGACCTGTAAACGGCTGTTCAGGTCTTGCTGGAGAGTCTCCGCGGCAAGCAATGGCGTATCCGTATCCTGTAGATCTGTTTTGTTATATTGCAATACCAACGGCATATCGAAGATGTTCAGGTTATAATCTTGCAGGTTTTCATGAAGGTTATTAAGCGATTCAATATTTTTCCGGCGTTGCTCCCGGGTGGAATCGGCGACAAAAACAAGGCCGTCTACCCCCTTCAGTACCAGTTTTCTGGTGGCATTGTATTTTACCTGCCCTGGAACGGTATATAGTTGAATCCTGACATCATACCCGCGTATTGAACCAAGACCGATAGGAAGAAAATCAAAAAAGAGAGTTCGGTCGCCCTGGGTCTTCAAGCTTACCATTTCCGTTTTGATACGATCACGAAATTTTTCGTTCAGATATTCCAGGTTGGTCGTCTTCCCGCCCCGGCCGGGGCCATAATAGACGATTTTGACCTGGATTTCCTTGTTTTTCATGTTGATAAACACAATCAACCCCTTGACTTTGTGCGTTTAATCGTCGTTGGTTTTTTGTCCCGGCCGGCAAATGTCTCTTATCTTGTTGATTACCTCAATAACATTAAGGCGGAGCAAACCCAGGGATATCCGGGGGCCGAAGATTGAAACCAGCCGCAGGTCATCATTTACTTTGCAAAAATGAATGCTTGTTTTTTTGCCTTTATGAAAAAGCTGTGAAAAACCGTCTTCCCCTACCAGATTGGCCATGGAGTCAACAGCGGCAAAATTGCCGGCCGCCAGCGCGGTAAAAGCGTATGTGTCATAATTGCAAACTCCGTTGTCGCTTTTGACTATACTGTTGCCGGCAGTGTCAAACAGGATTACACATGCGACACCCTTGTCAATCAGGTCTTTTCTGATAATGTTATCGATATCCTCTAATTGACTCTGGTTCACGATGCCGTAATTCATAAATTGATAACCTCATGTAACTATTCAGCAAAGGCAACAAATTACCATAAACTCGTAGCCGTAACTGTTCAGATGTGCCCCAGGTTCGTTCGTTTTGACCTCCGATGCGTACTCCCTGTACGTGAGGAGGGCAAAACGGACGAAGATGGGGTGCAGCTGAATAGTTACAACCTCATAAGGTAACGGCCTTGTCATTCTTCGTCGATTCTGCGCAATCCTTCCATCAGGAGTTTGTTGAATCGGTCGATCGGTTGCATTGCGGTACATTTCACCGGTAGGGTGGAGGTAAATTGAAAAAGGCCTTTTTGCGCCCGTAGTATCGCAAAAAAAGCCTCCTCCCTGCTTTTTTCCTGACAGGCGGCATAAATGACCTCGCCATTAACAAAAATTACCGAGGCCCTGCCGCCCGGCAACTCCAGGGTGCAACAACCGGTCTTGCTGTTTTCATGGATCATTTGAAACAGTTCCGCTGTGCAAATCTCTTCCAGTCGGCCGGATATGCCGGAGACCGATTCCGACCCCCTGGTGTCCGAGGTGTTTATCAGGCGCTGCACCAGGATGCGATGGAAGGCGCTCCACAGGAAAGGGTACTGCAGCATAAGTTGCTGGAGATCCTTTTTGGGCAGCAGAAAAGTTTTCATTGGTTCGAGCGCCTTGACGGTGGCGCTGACCGGTTGATCGTTTAAAATGCTCATTTCACCAAATAATTCACCTCGGCCAAGAGAGGCGAATTGTACCTCTTCGGGATTTAAAAGAGCGGCCCTGCCGGAGGCGATAATATATAAATTTTTGCCTGGCGCGCCTTTATGCAGAATGATTTCACCGGATTCGAAGCTGCGCACGGCAAGATGGGAGATGATGGCCTTCAGACTTTTTTCATCCAAGGCCTGAAAGAAGGAGAAACTGCTCAGCATGCCGGCCAGGGCTCCTATTTCTCCCGTTTTTTTTCGGCGTTCCGCCGCCATCATCAACCGCATATGCAGAGTATGATATTTCTCTCCGCCGGCGAATGTCACTTTTACCAGACCGCTACAGCCTGGGCAGTTAAACTCTGCGGTATCGTGCTTTGCTGATGATGCAGAACTCATATCGGCAATATATTTTTCCGCTATCACCCGTATGAGAAAGACGCACACAGGTTTATTCGGCGGCGGCGTTACGGCCAAGCCTGAGAGCTCAAACTTGTCATTGACCCTGTACAGCGGGCATTTGCGTGATTCAGTTATGATAAAGTTTTTATCAAGCAGGCTCATGGTCGTGGCGAATTGGGTCGTCAAACGGGAAAATGCAAATTGTATGCCTGCGGCGTTCCCAGGCGTGAGTCAGGTTGCGGGAAGCCATTGCGTCAATGATTCTAATGCCCTGTTCGCATATTCTTGGCCCCGTAGTTTTTTGGGGATTTTTTTGCCGAGGGGCGGGAAGAGGCTGAAATTTATATTTGAAGGCTGGAAGCGTTTGGGGTTTGACTGGGTGAGGTGGGCAACCAACGCCCCGAGCGCGGTTTCCGGCGGCGGCGTGACCGGCGGCCGCCCATTGAGCAGACGGGCGGCGTTAAGCCCGGCCAGCATTCCCATGGCGGTTGATTCGACATAGCCTTCCACGCCGGAGAGCTGGCCGGCAAGAAACAGGTCCGGCCTTGCAATAAGTTGTAGGCTGGGCAGAAGAATCTCCGGCGCACGGATAAAGGTGTTGCGGTGGATGCTGCCTAATCTGCTGAATTCCGCCTTGGCGAGACCGGGGATTGTCCGGAAAACTCTTTTTTGTTCAGGATAGGTAAGTTTTGTCTGAAAGCCGACCATGTTGTAATGTGTACTCGTCCGGTTTTCCTTGCGGAGTTGGACAACGGCGTAGGGCGGTCGCCCGGTTTTCGGATCGGGCAGGCCGACCGGTTTCATGGGGCCGAATCGCAGGGTCTCGTCGCCGCGTTTCAACATCTCTTCTATCGGGAGACAGCCTTCGAAATATTTTTCTTTTTCAAAGGCCTTGAGCGGGACTTTATTCGCCTCCTTCAGCATGTTGATAAAGGCATAATACTCTGCTTCGTCCAGCGGGCAGTTGAGGTAATCGCCCGGTCCGTCATCGTAACGGGATGCCTGGTAAATAATATTACGATTCAGGGTGGCGGCATCTATAATCGGGGCAATAGCGTCATAAAAGGCGAGATGCTCTTTGCCGGTCAGGTTGAGCAGTGCTTTGATGAGTCCCTGGGAGGTCAGCGGGCCGGTGGCAATAATGAGCGGCGCGCCTTTTACGGCAGGCGGCGGAATTTCCCGTACCTCCTCCCGGATAACCTCGATCAGTTCATTTTCCTCGATCCGTCCGGTTATATAAGAGGCGAATTCCTCCCGGTCAACAGCCAGGGCCTTGCCGGCCGGCACCGCAGTTTTATGGGCGGCGGCCATGATCAGTGAGCCCAGACGGCGCATTTCTTCCTTGAGAAGGCCGACGGCGGAACGCAGGGCGTCGGAGCGTAAAGAGTTGCTGCAGACCAGTTCGGCCAGCAGGGAAGTGGTATGGGCGGGGGTGGAGATCCGCGGCCGCATTTCATAAAGTCTGACGCGACAGCGTCGCTTAGCGGCCTGCCAGGCCGCTTCGCAACCGGCCAGGCCGCCGCCGATAATGGTGATTGGCTGATTCATGACCCTTCATCCTCGCTTTCCATCGGCGGTGTAGCGCCGGTTCTGGAGGCCACGTATGAGCCGCGCCTGTTCGCCCGGGCCAGGCATTCCGGCCATGGTCGTTTTAACAGAATGCCTTCGATGAGGGTCGCAAAAAAGGCATCGCCGGCGCCTACCGTATCGGCAACCGTGGCGGCATAGCCCGGATGCGTGAATAGTCCGTCCCGGCTGATGAGCCAGGCGCCATCCTTGCCTTCGGTCACGGCGATAACCTGTAAATTGAAGCGGGCCAGCAGTTCCCGGGCCAATTGTGTTTTATCGGCATTATTTATCGCCAGCCAGACGGCTATCTGATTAAGTTCGTCGATGTTCATCTTGACAATATCCGCCGCCTGTAGTGAATCAAGGAGCAGTTCCCTTGTGGTGAATGGCGGCCGCAGGTTTACGTCATAAAATTTCAGGGCGGCTTGCCGCCATAGTTCGCGTATGGCGGCCCGACTGACTTCATGCCGTTGCGCCAGTGTCCCAAAGACCAGGTGGAAAGGGGCGGGCGCGATCGTGTCGGCCAGGTGTGTCGCCTCTAGTCGGTCAATATTGTCCCAGGCAGCGGGGGCGATAATGTCGAAATGCGGTTCATTATGACGGTCTATGGTGATGTTGACCTGCCCGGTGGGCAATGTTTCGTCTTGCTGGATACCGTGGACCGGCAGGCCGAGCGCGGTGATTTTTCGCAGCGTCAGGCGGCCGAGATCGTCAGCGCCGACGCGGCTTACAACCTGCACTGCCATGTTCAGGGAGAGGAGGTGGTAGGCAACATTAACCGGCGCGCCTCCCAGCGCCTGCTTGTCGCCAAAAACGTCCCATACTATTTCGCCGATGGAGATAATCATAAATTTACCGTTCATACCTCGTAACTATTCAGCAAAGGCAACAAATTACCCTAAACTCGTAACCGTAACTGTTC
>CAYWUR010000030.1:0-3984 GCA_964460745.1 uncultured Desulfobulbia bacterium
CTGTCTTGCCGTTGAAAACACCGGCGAGATATCAGCCGAGCGGCTTGAGCAGATGCGGGAAGGAACAGTCAGGGGGCGGGGCTTGAATATCATCAACCGCTTTGCGCATGCCAACCACGGCAACGTGGAATTCGATTCCAACAATGGCCGGACCCGGTTTATGCTGATGCTGCCGCTTGCCGCCCAAAAAGCCTGCAACAATTCGCCCGGGTGTAAATAGCCTGCCCATCTCTCTGCCCGTAAAAATTTGCCGGGCAGGAAGGCCGTGTTAAAATGCCGAGCCGATCATTATCACCCCCATCACGGCCAGCAGCGCGAAAATTATTTTCAGATATGCTTTCGTCTTAAACCTGCCGTAACAGACAGACCCCGCACAGACACCAACCAGGACGGCGGCGGAAGACGCGCCGAAAAGACGCAGCACCGCAACCGTTGTCAGGCCGCTGCTTGCATGCGCTGCCGCGATAACAAGACCGGTAACAAGGAAAAAACCGGAAAGGGTGGCCTTAATCTCGTCCTTGGACCAGCCGGTCAATGTCGTATAAATAATAGTCGGCGGCCCACCCGCACTGAAGGCGCCACCAATAGCGCCGGTGGCAAAACCGGCAAGATATGACCAGGCGGCATGTATTTTCCTTGGTCGAGGGCAGCATGACAAGCGATAGATGACATAGGCGATCAACATCACCCCCAACATGACTTTAATAACGCTGTCGTTTGTTCTTTTAAGAAATGTCACCCCCATATAAATCCCGGGTAGACAACCGAAAAACAGGGGCCGAATTTTCCGCCAGTCTATATGGCGCCTGAGCTGCCAGGAAAGGAAAGACGTTATAAGCAGGCCGTTCAGCATGCAGAGAGGGACCGCGGTTTTCACATCGATAAACAAGGTCAACAAAGGCATTGCCACCAATGCCGAGCCGAAGCCGCTGACCCCCTGAGTAAAACCGGCTAACAAAAATATCAGAGCAACAAGGAAATACATAAAATCCTGGATCCGTGAGCGTTCGGGAATAGCCCGCGGGGCGGCGGGTAAATTTTTTCGAACGGTGACTTATTGATTTTTTTGCTATAAAATAAACCTGTTATCTTCGTAAACAGCACGAAGCCGTCACTGATCCGGAAATCTGCTAAAACCGTGGTTTTTTACTCGATACCACCTGATCGCCCAGCAAAATTTCATTAATATTTTCCGTCAGCAGTGCCGTGGCGGTTTCGGATGTAACTCTCAGAACGAGAATCTCGCCCTTAAAAGGATTTGTTCCATCCGCCGCAACACCTTTGACAAAAAGCCGGCAACCGGGAGAAACGCCTTGCTTACTGCCAAGATCTATATAGAGGATATCGGGACTGCTTGCTATTGTATGCAGATCCTGAATAGCAATCACGGAGCCGGCCACAAGAGGAGAGACATCCTTCACTTTACGAGGAGGGGAATAAGGCAAAATCGGCGCCGGCCCAAGAAGATCACCGACCGCTACTTCGGTAAACGATTTTTCTATTACCGCAAGCTGCTTCTCGGAATCGGCATCGACTATTCTGAGAATGCCGATATCCGAGATTAGATGGCCGAGAATCTTGTGTGTGTCCGGATGTCTTATTTCACCCATATCGCGATAAATTCCATATTTTTTACCGATAACCGGGTGAACAGCCTTAACAACCGTTTTCTCGCCGTAACCGGCATGACTCCAGCCGTTTTCCATGTATCTGATACGACCCTGTAGACAGGAAAACTGTTTAGTCACGATACCCACCCGGGCAACGTCTTGAGGGTCGGGGAAAAAATCAGTCTGCGACGCCGCGGACCGCTGGTCGGCATAGCTCAAAGCCTCACCGCAAAGTGAAGTAACCGGCGGACGCCGGACAGCGGGAGAAGCCCCGGCGGTATATATTCTGCAGACCAGACATCCAGCCACCATCAGGATGACCAAAAGAACTCTTTTCATGATCGATTCCTCCAGCCTTTTTTGCAAAACATCTCGGAATATTGAATAATATTCATATAAAAACAAGCTAACATTTATAATAAAATTACGCTATATTCTTTAAAATTGTCAATACCCTCACGAAAACATGACAAATAATTAAGGATGGCAGCCAATCGCTTTACGCGGTAAAATGATTTTATTTGATGGACTCGTAACAAATCCAGGGGAATAAACTGTCGAAGACAGGTGATTACAGGACGCGGAGATGTCCGTCCGGCAGGGCAATCGACTATATTAGCCGGCTATCCATTACACATGCGGAGAATAAATATAAAATGAAAAGGCTGCTCTTTATCGTTTATCTGGTAAACGTCCTCTTTCTCTCGATGCCGACCCAAAATGCCGCAGCTTTTGACCAACGGGATCTTGATAAGCTGCTCACTTCAAAAAGCTGTTACGCATGTGATCTGTCAGGCGTTGATCTTGTCAATACCGACCTTGAAGGCGCTTATCTCGTCAAGGCTGATCTTAAAGGCGCCTATCTCGTTAAAGCCGTTCTTAACTGGGTCAACCTTGCCGGCGCCAATCTAAAAGGCGCCAAACTCGAAAGGGCCGATCTGATCAGGGCCAACCTTGAACATGTAAACCTCAAGGGTGCCAAACTTATCGTTGCCAACCTGGGAAAAGCCAACCTTGAAGGCGCTAATCTCAAGGGGGCCGACCTTGACGGAGCAAACCTCGAGGGGGCGGTACTATACAAAGCCAACCTCAAAGGCGCCAACCTTAGGGACACCATCCTGGCCGGCGCCAAACTTGTTTCGGCCAATCTTGATAAGGCCAACCTGGCGAACACCAAGCTTAATCTGGCCAATCTTGAGGGAGCTACCCTGAAAGGCGCCAACCTGAGAGGTGCAAGTCTTGAAAAGGCCAATCTAAAAGGCGCCAATCTGGAGGGCGCCGATCTTTCGCACGCCAACCTTAAGGATGCCATACTGACTGGAGCCATACTTTATAAAGCCAACCTGGAAGGTGCAAATCTTGTCATGGCCAAACTTGATAAGGCAAACCTTGAAAAGGCTAATCTAAGAAAGGCGAACATCTATGGTGCTACACTTCACAAGGCCATCCTCTATAAGGCTGACCTGGAGGACGCAAAGCTGAAGGATGCCGACCTGTCCATGGCTAAACTCGGGAAAGCGAATCTCCGGCGGGTCAATCTTACCGATGTTAATCTTAAAGGCGCCGATCTTGAGAAGGCCATCCTGACGGATACTGATCTTACGGACGCGAATCTTGCGGGGGCCGACCTTACAGGTACTGTCCTTACCGCCAAGAAAGAGCTTCCCGTAAATGCCAATAATCCGCCGATTGCCGATGACGGCGGCATAGTCATATACGAAGACCTGGCAAGCGACGGCGTGGCAAGCGCCACGGACGTAGACGGTGACCAGCTGATCTACAGCCTGGTCGACAACGCCGACCATGGCCGGGTAAAATTTAATACCGCCAAGGCCGGCGCCTTCACCTATACGCCGGCTACCGACTTCGCCGGTTCCGACAGCTTTCGCTTCAAGGTCAACGACGGAACGACCGATTCCAATATTGCCACGATAACAGTGATGGTCCAGCCGGTCAACGACACACCGGTTATCACCTCAACAGCGCCGACCGCAGCCACGAAAGACACCATGTTCACATATCAACCGACCGCTGCTGATGTTGACGGTGATCAACTGCTCTGGGCCTTACACAATGCCCCGTCCGACATGACTATCGATCCTGCCAACGGTGCTGTCAGCTGGATCCCGACAGCCGGCGTCACCGATTCCGGGCCGGTAACCATACTGGTAACTGACGGTCAGGGCGGCATTACCACGCAAGAGTTCACCGCCGTGGTAATGCCGGCAAACGACAAGAAGATCAGCGACACGCCGCCGATCATTGCTGTCGATAAAGCTGCTTTGCCGCCGTCCCCTGCCGCCGTTACAGATACAGCCGCCGCGGCCACGCCCCTGCCGGAGGAAGAACCTTACCAGGTGTTGAGTAAGCTCGA
>CAYWUR010000030.1:4084-11509 GCA_964460745.1 uncultured Desulfobulbia bacterium
GGCCGTAAGGTTCGGATACTACCCCGACAAAATACGGCTGGTCGTGGATCTGCGAGACGGCGGCGCTCCGGTCGCCGACGTTCGAAAAACATCGACCGGACTCATTATAACAATAAAAAAACCGGTCGCCGAAAAATAAAATCATCCGTATCCCGGCCGACCGGAATACGGTTCAACCTTAACAAAATTTACTATCATGATAAAACTCCGTTGCAAACACTTTCTACTGGCAATCATTCTTTGTACTTTCCTTGTTCCGACAGGCACGGTTACCGGCGCCGAAACATTAACCGATTTCGACTACAACCGCGCAAGGCTGCTAAGTTACGTACTCAGACAACAACTGACAATGAACCATTACAGTCATAAAAAGATCAATGATGATTTATCCCTGGCCGCTTTCGATCTTTATTTAAAACAACTTGACTCTCAAAAAAGATTCTTCCTAAAGGGAGATGTAGACCGGTTAAGAGTCTATGCCGCCGAAATAGACGACGAGATGAAATCGGGAAAAATTGAACTGCCCGTTGTTGCCGCAAATATTCTAGAAAAAAGAATCAACAATGCCTCGAAAATTGTTAAACAGATAATCGACAAGGGTTTTGACTTTTCCATAAAAGAATCCCTGGAAACCGACGCCGACAAACTGGATTTTTGCAAAACGCCGGCCGAGCTCAGGGAGAGATGGAGAAAAACCATTAAGTATCAGACAATTAACCGATACTTGAACCTTTTGGAAGATGAGAATTCCGACCCGGAAAATTCTCCAACAAAGGCTGAACCAGATGAAACTACTATCCTGAAATTACGGCAGAAGGCCCGCGAAAAAATTTTAAAGAGCTATGAAGATTTTTTTGACCGGTTGCTGAAGGATAAATTACGCGATTATTTCGACCGCTATTTTAACGCCTTTGCCAGAGCCTTTGATCCCCACACCAACTACCTGCCCCCCTCACAAAAGGAGGATTTTGACATAAGCATGCGCGGTTCACTGGAAGGAATCGGCGCATTGCTTCAGGAGGAAGACGGCTATATCAAGGTCAAACGAATCATTCCAGGCAGTGCGGCCTCTCGACAGGGACAACTTCAGGGAGAGGACATTATACTGGCGGTGGCCGAAGGCAACGGCGAACCAGTCGATATAACGGACACGAGAATCAGGGATGCCGTAAGCTATATAAGAGGCGAAAAGGGGACCGAAGTCAGGCTTACCGTAAAAAAACCGGATGGCACCCGCACGATAATTCCGATCATCCGTGATATTGTGCAACTCGAAGAGACCTTTGTGAAATCAATACCCCTGACCGACAAAAAAACCGGGGAAAAATTCGGCTACATGAAAATCCCCTCCTTTTACAGAGACTTCGAAAAGTCTGAAAATGGCGATGGCGGGAGAAATGTCACGGACGATGTTTATCTTGCCCTGGAGAAATTACAAACCCAGAAAATAGACGGGCTCATTCTTGATCTCAGAAACAATGGCGGCGGCGCCTTGGTGGATGCCGTGCGGATTTCGGGTCTGTTCATTTCCACAGGTCCTGTTGTCCAGGTAAAAAACAGTACGGGCCGGACCAAAATTCTGCAAGACGATGACCCGAAAATCGAGTTTAACGGTCCCATGGTCGTCCTTGTTAACAAATTCAGCGCCTCGGCTTCCGAAATTCTGGCGGGAATGCTACAGGACTATGGCCGAGCGATAATTGTCGGCAGTGCCCATACACACGGCAAGGGAACGGTGCAAACCCTGATTGATCTAGATCAAACCGTAATTTTCGGTAATATGGAAAAATATAAGCCACTCGGGGCCTTAAGACTTACAATCCAAAAATTTTACCGAGTGAGCGGCGAATCGACACAATATCGAGGTGTTGTTCCGGATATCGAGTTTCCCGACCGGCTGAAGTATCTGAAAAGCGGCGAACAGTATATAGATTATTCGTTGCCGTGGGATACCATTTCCCCAACCACTTACACAAAATGGTCCGATAAAATCAGCGACCTCGCCCTAATAGAACAGAAGAGCCGGCAACGAATACAGTCAAATGACGATTTTATTCATATAGCCGAGGCATCCGACAGGACGAGGGAAAAAATGGATAAAACCGTCCGGTCACTGCTGATCGATGACCTCAAAAAAGAACGGCAGGAGGCAAAACTGCTGGGAGAAGGCGAAATGGCACGCCAGCCCCATCCGGATATTGAAAATAAGACTCCTGACAAGGAGGCTTTCAGTAAGGAAGACAAAGACAAACTCTTACTTGCGGAAGTGTCCGAAGACCCATATGTTGGAGAGGCGCTGGCGTTAATGGATGACGTAATTTTAGCGCGAGCCGGGAATACGGCTGAGAACAATGCCGGCAAGGCCGGAGAAACAAGGCTGTCGAAACCGGCTATAAAAAAACGTCACGCCAGCGACAATATATAAAAACAGAACGACAGACAATCTTGATGGCGTCGGTAAGTGTAAAATTCAGGACCTAATGGGGAAAAATTATTATGGCTCGTATTCTTGTTGTTGATGATGAAGAACAGGTTCGCCTATTGCTAAGAATTTTTCTGGAAAAAAAAGGACACGAGGTAATAGAAGCTGTCGACGGCGAGGAGGGGATCAATCTGTATCGTCAGACCCCTACAGACCTGATTATCACCGACCTGATTATGCCTAAAAAAGACGGCCTGAACATGATCATGGAGCTTAAAAAAGAATTTCCCAAAGTAAAAATTATTGCCATATCGGGTGGAGGGGCAATAGAACCAAAACGATATCTTGCGCTGGCTCAGGGCCTGGGCGCTGGACGTATTCTCTATAAACCTATAATACTGGAAGAACTGGACACCGTGGTCCGCCAACTTCTGGAGCAATAAACCGGGTCCCAATAAGGCCTGACATCTCATGAGTATCTTTGAAATTATCATGCTGGTGTGTTTCGGCTCCGCCTGGCCTGTTTCAATCTACTATTCATATAAGGCCGGGACCAATGCCGGCAAAAGTCTTCTTTTTCTCTATGTCATCTTCACGGGCTATATTGCCGGCACGCTCCATAAAATATTTTACTATTATGATGCCGTAATCTTTTTATATATTTTTAACGGCATCATGGTCCTTGCCGATATAATGCTCTATTACCGCAACCGAAGAATCGCCGGGGATGATACCCCGAAAAAAAGTTAAAAGACGTTTTCGTGTTTTCTTGACAGTGACATGATATTGGACTATATAAAATAGTTTTGTATCGTTTCAGAGAAATTATTCTAACTTGCCGTATCAAGATAATAATCAGGCATATTATAATATTCAGGAGGACAATAGTGGCAAACCATAAATCAGCATTAAAGAGAGAGAGACAAAGCCTGCGGCGACGGGAACGGAACAGGGCAAATAAGACTAAAATTAAAACCTTAAGCAAAAATGTCCTGGCCGCGATCGACGAGGCTAAGTCTCCGGAACAAGCTCAGGCGGCCCTGAAAATTGCTATACCGGTAATTCAAAAGACTGCCACGAAAGGGACGATTCACAAAAAAAATGCCTCCCGCAAAGTTTCCAGGCTCACAAAACGGGTAAATAATTTCTTGAAAAATGTGGAGTCGGCAGCCTGATAACAAATAATCACTTTCGGTCAGGCTCCTCGCCGCGACACAATCTTTTACGGAGTCGAGCGCAATGCTGGCGACCAGAAGATGACAGGCATAATTATTAGGTGCTTTTTGCTTTCTTTTATTTTCGTGAAAGATCGATTCAAGCTATCTGAAAGGCCATGGGATGCATTATATATTCTCATGGCTTTTTTTGTTTATCGGAAAGCACTGCTGAACAGTTACAGGCCGGTGGTTATTGTTCCTACCTGGTATCTTGCTGAATAGTTACATCGGAAAGTTAAAAATATATGAAGGAGAAAAACTAAATGCACACCCCCGGCTTAACTGTTTTCAAGGACCTGGCCAGCAAAGCCGGACTGGTTCCGGTCTGCCGGGAGATTATTGCGGATCTTGATACGCCGCTCACCATATTCGCCAAGGTAGCCGCCCGCGATTCTCATGCTTTTTTATTTGAGAGCCTCGAAGGGGGCGAAAAATGGGGCCGTTATTCTTTTATCGGCTTCGACCCGCTCATGTCCATTACCAGCGTTGGCGGTCAGGTCAAGATCAGACAAGGGGGGAAGACCAGAAAACAGTCAGGTAACCCTTTAGAGATATTAAAAAAACTTCTTTCAGAATTTAAGGCCTCGCAGGCTGATTATCTACCCCGTTTTTTTGGAGGAGCGGTTGGCTATCTGGGTTATGACATGGTCAGGTTCATGGAAGAGCTGCCTGATACAAACCCAGGCCATGATCTGCCGGACAGTTCCTTTATAATTCCCCGCATCGTTCTTATCCATGACAATTTCAAACAGTCGCTCACCATTGTAAACTGCGTCGTGATTTCCGAAGAAAGCAATCTGACGGAGCTTTACAAACAGGCGCGGCAACAAATCGACGATATAGTATTACAGCTAAAAAAGCCGGTACCCTATGATTTTGTCGAGGGCGCCGCAACCGGGCAGGTTCATGAATTCACAGCCAACATGGATGATGAAGCTTTCCGGAATATGGTACACCGCGCCAAGGAATATATTCTCGGCGGCGATATCATCCAGGTTGTCCTGTCCCAAAGATTCCATACAGTCACGGATATTTCCCCTTTCGCGCTTTATCGGGCTTTGCGGAACATAAATCCCAGCCCCTATCTCTTTTACCTGAAACTGGGTGATATTATCCAAATCGGCTCTTCACCCGAAATCCTTGTCCGACTGGAAGGAAATAATATAGAACTGCGTCCTATCGCCGGGACAAGACAGCGAGGGAATACCCCGACAAAGGATCAGGCCCTGGAGAAAGAACTGCTGGCCGACCCGAAAGAACGCGCGGAACATTTAATGCTGGTTGATCTGGGTCGCAACGATGTCGGCCGGGTAGCCCGCTATGGGTCGGTCGAAGTCCGCGACCTGCTGGTGATAGAACGTTACAGTCATGTAATGCATATCGTTTCGGGCGTGCATGGCCGGTTGGCAGCTGATAAAAATCAGTTCGACGTTCTTGCCGCCTCTTTTCCCGCCGGCACCGTCAGCGGCGCTCCCAAAATCAGAGCCATGGAAATCATCGAAGAGCTTGAGCCGGAACGACGCGGGCCTTATGCCGGCGCCGTCGGATATTTCGGTTTCTCGGGAAACATGGATTTCTGTATCACGATACGAACCTTTGTTATGCGGGGCCGTGACTTATGGATTCAGGCCGGGGCTGGAATAGTGGCCGATTCCGACCCGCGGAAAGAATATGAAGAAACCTTGAATAAGGCCAAGGGGTTGCGCCGCGCCGTGGAATTGGCGGAAAAAGGCTTGTACCTGAAGCCGTGATCAAAACAGCTCCCGTCACCTTTATCTGCCTTTCAGGATGCAGCCGACCTGCCGGCGGCGGTTTATAGGATAATAATACCATGATTGTCATTATCGATAACTACGACTCGTTCACCTACAACATCGTCCAGGCTCTCGGCGGACTCGGGGCGGAAATTGCGGTTTTCAGAAACGATAAAATCGACGTGGCCACTATAGCCGATCTCAATCCCGACCGCCTGTTGATATCACCAGGTCCATGCACACCGGCAAAGGCCGGCGTCTCCATAGACGCAATCCGCTATTTCAGCAACAAGCTTCCCATTCTCGGAGTCTGTCTGGGCCACCAATCCATCGGCGCGGCCTTTGGCGCCGAAATCAACAGGGCTCAGCGCCTCATGCATGGCAAAACCAGCCCTATCTCTCACGACGGTAGGGGAGTGTTTACCGGCCTGCCCAATCCCTTCGAGGCCATGCGTTATCATTCCCTGATCGTCAACGAGAAAACCCTTCCCGACTGTCTGCTGGTAACAGCCAGAACGGATCAAGGTGAACTGATGGGACTTCGGCACCGCCATTTTCCCATTGAAGGGGTCCAGTTTCATCCTGAGTCGATCATGACCACCGAGGGCGTGGCGCTGCTTAAAAATTTTCTTGACCCGACCTATCCGGAATTGCTTAGATAGTGTCTGTTCATATTTCCATCCCTGCATACCATATTCCGCACCTGACTATCCGGTGGGCCGCCGCGGCTCGTTCACCGCAGGGCGGCATGAATGTACACGGATCCAGGATTAACCCAAAAGCAGCTACTTAAAGGTGACGCCATGATCAAGGAAGCCATAAACAAGGTAGTAACGGGCACGGATCTCGACGAAAATGAAATGATTGACGCAATGGATGAAATCATGAGCGGCAATGCAACGCCGGCGCAGATCGGCGCCTTTATTACGGCGCTGAGAATAAAAGGTGAAACCATTGCGGAAATTACCGGTGCCGCCAGGGTTATGCGTGAAAAGGCCGCCAAAGTTACTCTTGACCTTGATATGGATAACGACGTTCTGATGGATACCTGCGGGACCGGCGGAGACTGTTCCGGCACTTTTAACGTCTCGACGGCAACGGCTTTTGTCGCGGCCGGCGCCGGAATCCTCGTCGCGAAACACGGCAATCGTTCCATATCCAGCAAATGCGGGAGCGCCGACGTCCTTGAGGCCCTGGGGGTAAATATAAACATGAAAGAAGCGCAAGTCGGCAGATGCATACGGCAGGTGGGCATCGGCTTTCTGTTCGCCCCTGTAATGCATAGCGCCATGAAATATGCCATCGGTCCACGACGGGAGATCGGCATACGAACTATTTTTAACGTCCTCGGCCCCCTTACTAATCCGGCGGGCGCCAATACGCAGCTGCTCGGGGTCTATTCTCCCGACCTGACCGAAAAACTTGCCGGGGTATTAAAAAAACTCGGCTGCAAAAGGGCATTGGTTGTGTGGGGAGAAGACAATCTGGACGAAATGACCGTTACCGGCGCCAGCAAAGTCTCGGAACTGACTGGCGGGATAGTGACGACCTATGAAATCACGCCGGAAGACGCGGGGGTGCCGCGCGCCACATTGGCCGATATCAAGGGAAGCGAGACAGCAGAGGCCGCCGCGGCGCAGCTTAGAACAATTCTGCAGGGCACGGCGGGGCCATGTCTTGATATGGTGCTGTTGAATGCCGGCGCCGCCCTGTTGGCCGCCGACAGGGTGGTAAACTTCAAAGACGGCGTGGATCAGGCCCGACAAATAGTTAAATCAGGAGCGGCTGTCGCCAAGCTCGACGCACTGCTGGACTTCTGCCGGCAATCAAGCTCCTGAATCCGTGACGGCTTGGGGGGCTTTGATAAAGTAATTCATTGAAGGTATTGGTTACAATAATGATCCTTGACAAAATTGTTGCACATAAAAAAAATGAAGTGATCGAACTCCGCAAAAGGGGCTTACCTGTTCTGCCGGACCAGCCGCCGCCTCGCGGCTTTCAAAAAGCACTCACCGAATATGACGATATCGCG